>CALGBT010000245.1 GCA_937884235.1 uncultured Pseudomonadota bacterium | reverse complement strand
GCCGGCCAGGATCAGTTGCGGTGAGCGGCAGCGGCGCAGTTCAATGCGTGGCTCGGTTCCAACCTGTGGGCTGTGGGCTTTCATCTCCAGGGCCAGGAGAGCCCGGGCGCAGATGCGGTCGAGCTCTGCGGAGGTGGCAAGGGACTCCACAATCTGGTCGTGGATCGCGGCGACCTCGTCGGTGAGTCCTCTCAGAACGAGAAACTCTGCGCGTCGCACTTCTTCTTGCATGAGTTTGAGTCGATTGTTTGCGGAGATCAGGAACTGCGGCTCGATAAAGACTGTCTGGCCGGTCTGGCTGATGCCATGAATGATACCCTCGAGTGCGCTCTTTCGCTCCACCTTGATGGGCAGCACATAGCGGTCCTCGCGCAGCGTGAAGTATTTGTCCTGAATCATCTCCTCCGCCTTTCTGCTCTTGAGGAAGTCCTCCAGGCGGTCGCGAATTGACTGATGCACGGCGGCGGTGCGCGCCCGCAGGTCGCTGAGTTCCGGGCTGGCCGAGTCCTTGATGCGACCGTCACGTTCCACGGCGGCGTTGATCTGACTGCTCACGACCCGCAGGTCGTGCATGTGCAGATTCAGGTGGCGGTTGGCCTGAAGCTGATGGGCATGGCTGGTGAGGTAGCCGCGCAGTCGAGAGAGGCTGTGCAGGCAATCACCCACCTGCAGGAGTTCCATGGAGTCGAGGGTGCCCTCTTTGGTTGCTCTCCGGCAGAGTTCCCGGATATCGGTGATGCCGCTGAATTCAGGCGAATCGCCAGCGGCGAGCAAGTCCTTCAACTCTCCGATTCTGGCCAATTCAGTTCTAATGGCAGCGGCGTCGGGCAGGAACTCCAGGGAGTCGGGCTGTTCCTTGTTGAAGGGGGTGCGGACGTGCTGGGCCAGGCGCTCCTTGATTCGATGCCAGCCAGTGTAGTCAAGGGTGCGGGGGGCGACGATCATGGCCATGGGTCTTCCTTCTCGACGCAATTCTCGACGGTGAGCGGGTATGGCAGCCCCAGGCTCTTCGTGGCCCGGCGCAGAGGGAAGAAGTAGACCGATTCAGCGGGGCAGTTTTCTGGGGCAGGGAGGAGCTGCGTATGTACGATTACGGCCAGCATCCTGCCTCCATGCAGGAGCGCCCCTTGAACCAGTGTGCGGCTCCCCACGGTGGGGGCGTCGCGTCCGCCTGGGGGCAGGATCCGGACAAGACTGTAGCTCTTGTTCTCGCCCTTTTGCAGGACAACCTCGTCTCGCTTCGGGCCACGGACGAGGCTCAGGGTCAGCTCAGCTTCGCCGGCCCTGAAAGAGATTTGCGCGCTCTTTCCGTTGGGGACGCTGGCGACATCGCAGACCATTTGATAGCCCGCCTTCTGGCAGGTCTTCAAGAGCCGTTTGGCGGCTTCCCTGACTTCCAGCAGGTAAACCTCAAACTGGCCCACAGGCAACCATCGGTCCCGAGCCCGGAGGGCTACTGCAGAGCTTTTGAGGCGTTTATTGGCAGGGGCTTCGTATTCGTCGAAGAAGTAGCTATCAAAACCTCTCTGGAGGTCGAGTTGCTGACGCCAGACGAGTACGTTGAGGCGGCCTTTACCGGCTGCTTTCCAGCCCACCAGTTTGAGGAATTCCGCCCGACTCGGGGCCGGTGACAGGAGCGTCAGGGCCAACAGGCAAAGGCATGACAGCCGGGTTGCAAGGTTTAGACTCAGCCCCATGTCCGAGCCTCGACAGCCCCGCTTTTCGTATCAATGAAGCCGTACTCGAAACGTCCTGCCAGATTGGCGCCGACATTGAGATAGGTAACTCCTCGCGCCGAGTGGCAATCCTGCTGGTGCGTATGTCCCAGGACAATGGTTTCCACCTGGCGTCGCAGTGCGAGTTCGACGGCCTTGGTTCGGTAGAGCAGATTGCGGTCGACTTTGACGCCGCCATTGGCGGCATCGTCAATCCAGTCGAGGAATGCGAGGGCGCCGGAAAATCCCCGTCGCTCGGCGGCTCCTCCCAGGTAATTACCGATGGCGCAAAGGGTTGGGGAGGTTCGTATCAGTCGGTCAAACTGGTGGCCATGCATCAGCAGAATGCGTCGGCCATCGCTTTCGAAGAGAGCCTCCTCGGTCACTCCCGGCAGTTGACTGAGGCAGGAGTCATGGTTGCCGGAGACGACGCGCATCTTGCCGCCAAGGAGCCGGTCCACCAGTCCGGCATAAAGGTCCGAGATGATGCGGACCTCTCTGAAGAAGGCCAAGGGGATACGGCCGTGGTGAGTATCAAGGATGTCGCCGAGGAGTATCACCTGGTCGGAGGTCTCCTCCAGGTGGTCGAGGTAGGCGTGAAAGTGGCCGATATCATGGCCGAAGCGGTCAGTATTGTCCCTTCGTCCAAGATGAAAGTCTGAGCAAACTGCCAGCTTCATGAGGCCTCCAGTGGCGACTCCTCTATTGTGGTCAACAGGGGCGAAAAGACAACCATTCCCTTTTGTCGTTGTATCGCCGGCCATCTGCAAGGATAATGGCGGGGCGTTTTTGAGGGGGGGATTTGTGGATCTATCCATTGTCACGAAAGAGATTCTTGTGGGGACACAGATAACATCTGCGGAAGAGCTTGATACTCTGAAGCGATTGGGAGTCAGTGGTCTTCTTTCGCTCCAGGACGAGTCTGATTTTCGTCGCCTTGGTATGCGCTGGGAAGTTCTCCAGGCACTTGGGGCGGAGCGGTCGGTGGATATGCGTCGGGTAGCGATTGTCGACTTTGACCCTGCGGATCTGCTGGAGAAACTTGATACTGCTGTGGGGGAGTTGGAGGAACTGCTCAAAGAGAACGAGCGGGTCTACGTTCATTGCACTGCCGGTATCAATCGTTCCACCGGAATCGTGGTTTCGTATCTGGTCCTGAAGCGTGGGCACAGTGTCGAATCAGCCTACCGGCTGGTCAAGAGCAGGCGTCCGCAGGCTAGTCCCTATCGGCGATTGCTGGAGGAGTTGAGCGAGCGTCGTCGCAAGGATTTCCGCCGGGGGCAGTAATCGGTTGGTGAGTTTGAATTGCCTTCAGGGTCAAAGTCAACAAGGTCCGCCGTTCAGTGCGGGAAGATATAGAGAATCTCACCTTCTTTGATGAGTCCAGAGTCCTCCCGGGCGATCTTTTCTGCCAGACCGTGGGTCTTCTGCATGCGGACGATTAGAGCTTTAAGGTGGCGATTCTTCTGCCGGGCTCGTTCCACATCTCGCTGAAGTCGGTCCAGGCGGTCGGCCATTGCCGAGATCTGGCGCTGCTCCCCTTCGACTACGAAGGCGTAGGCAGTTGCTACCAGCAGAGCGCAAACCAAGAGGGTCAGCGAGAGACCCTTGATTGTACGCCACGTAGCTGAGAAGAACCTGCGCATAGCACCTCCAACTGGTAGAGTCTACTCCGGTTGCAGGATGTGGCAAGATTTTCGAGCAGATGGATGGGCGCTGCAGAAGCGGCTAGGCATCTTCCTCATTGAGGCCAAAGCGGACATCAAGGGCCGACGTGTCTTTGGACGTCAGGGCTCTTTGCAGGCCGTAGATCTCGGGAAGAATGTTGTTCATGAAGAAGCGGGCGGTGTGCAATTTGCCAAGGTAGAAGTTGGCGTCGGCGTTGGTTTCGTAGAGAGCTTGTTTGGCTTCGTCAGTCTCCGCTCCCTTCTCGGCATACAGTTCCGTGAGCCGTTGGTTGGCGGTGACTGCTTGCTTGGCCAGCTCAAAGGCGCAGGCGACGTGGCCGAACATGCGGAGGTAGGGGGTCGCCTGAACGACTCCGGCCAGCATATTCTCCCGTGCTAGGAAGGAGAGCTTGACGGTGGTCTGCTGCAGGGTCTTTCGTGCCTCTGCCACAGCCTCAAGGATATCGCCGATGACCGGGCTATTCTGGTGGTCATTGAGGAAGGTCTGGATGTCGGCCATGTAGTTGGCAAAGAGGCGCCCCCCCTTCATGGTCAGTTTGCGGCCGAAGAGGTCTAGGGCCTGGATGCCGTTGGCACCTTCGTAGATGGCTGCGATGCGGGCATCACGCAGGAGTTGTTCGAGGGGATATTCGCTGCAGTAGCCGTAGCCGCCAAGAACCTGGACGCCAATTGAGGTGACGTCGAAGCCGGTATCAGAACCGTAGGCCTTGCAGATTGGAGTCAGCAGGTCGATGGTCCCTTGCAGGCGCGTTTTGGCTTCCTCATCGTCGGTGACCTGGACGATGTCTTCCATGTAGGCAACGTTGACGAAGAGGGAGCGCATGGCCTCGGTCCAAGCCTTCATGGACATCAGGTTGCGGCGGACATCAGGGTGTCGGATGATGGGGACGCGGGCGGCATCGGCGTTGCGCATTTCGCGCAGGTCGTTGCCCTGAATTCGTTCCCGGGCGTATTGCAGTGTTTGCTGGTAAGCGCAACTGGCCAGCGCCAGCCCCTGCATGCCGACCCAGATGCGGGCCTCGTTCATAAGGGTAAACATGATGCGCATGCCGGCACATTCATCACCGATGAGGTAGCCGATGCAGTTGTCGTTCTCCCCGAAGTTCATGGTGCAGGTGGGGGAGCCGTGGATGCCCATTTTATGCTCAATGCCGCCGGCCGCGACATCGTTGAACTCGCCGGGGTTACCCTTCTCGTCAAAGCGATACTTGGGGATGCAGAAGAGGGAGAGCCCGCGGGTTCCCTTTGGTGCGCCTTCTGTGCGCGCCAGGAGGACATGGATGATGTTGGCGGCACCGTCGTGGTCGCCGCCGGTGATGAAGTTCTTGGTGGCGTTGATGCGATAGATGCCGTCTTCGATCTTCACGGCCTTGCTCTTGCTGGCCCCGACATCGGTGCCGGCGTGGGGCTCAGTGAGGCACATGGTGCCGCCCCACTCGAGGCTGTACATCTTCTCGAGGCAGGTATCTTTGACGTACTCAGTAGCGTATTTCTCGAGCAGGTGAGCGGCGCCGACGGTGAGCATCGGCAGGAGGGAGAGGGCGCAGTTGGCCCCGGTGAACATCTCGTTAAGGATGGAGGCGGTGACCAGCGGCAACCCCTGACCGCCATACTCGGGCGTCTCGACGATTCCTGCCCAGCCCTGTTCTCCCCAGGTCTTGAAGGCCCCTTTGATGGCATCACTCATGGTGACTTTGCCGCCCTCGAAGCGGCAACCTTCCCGGTCGCCAATCTCGAAGGTTGGCGCCAGGGCCTCCCGGGCGAAAGTATAGCCTTCGTCGATGACCATCTCCAGGGTCTCTCGATTGGCTTCGGCAAAGCGTTCGTACCCGGCCAGCTCATGAATCTTGAGCATTTCGAAGGCCACGAATTTGATGTCCCGGATGTCAGCTCTGTAGTCCATGCGCCAAGCCTCCTTGCATGTGGTCACGGTTATCAACCCTTACGTCCCGGCCAGAATATTGAAAACGACGCACCGTTGCAAGGATCTTCTGCACTGCGTCGAAGAAGCGGGGAAATCTATGACGCAACTGCGCAATGGGGCTGCCAAATGGTTGCGACGACTGGTTTTCAGCAGTTTCGCCTACCGGCGGATGTGGTCCTCTGGCGGTGGCAAAGTTTGGTTGACACCCTGCGGGTCGCCGTCTATGATAGCCTGTGATTTTGCATGGATATTGATAGCTCTCAACAGGACAATCTGGCGGGAGGAGTCGACCGATGTCTCGAATGAAGTTGGCCCTACTCTACTTCTTCTCGATCGTGTTGGTGGTCGCGGTTATGTGGGTGATGATCGACGACCAGCAGGAAAAGTATGTTCAAGAGCAGCTCTACCCTTCGTTGGCCTCGGCCTCGGCCTCATACGATGCCGTGACCGATCGACGGATTGCACGGCTCAAGGACTATGCTGACAGCATCCTTGCCTCGGACCTGGCTGCCTACGTGCAGTTCCTCAACGAGAGCCGGGAAGAGGTGCGCAACATTCTTACCCGTACTCGGCAGGAATTCCCGGTGCGTAAGCAGGTGCCGCCGGAGCGCCTGCTGGAGTTCGTCTATGGGCAGTCCAAAGAGTTACTGGCTCGTTTCACTGAGCAGCTCAGCAAGCAGGCGACCAAATCCTTGGACATTGAGGGCGGCTACGCCAATTTTATTCAGGACTACGTGTTGTCCAGTTGCCTGGCGGAAGCTGATCCGTGGTCGGTTTGCTACTTCAAGCTGACCTGGTTGCCCCTGACGCAGATAATCTTCCCAGTGCAGAAGAAAGAGTTCGGGCGGGCCTTCCCCGAGTTGTTTGTGCTGGTGGACGACAATATGTCGACCCGTCTGGTCTTCACGAATCTCAAATCTTCCATGGAAACGATGGTTGTGCGGGGCAGCAAGAAGAAGCCTTACCGTGACTCCTTGGACCAGGCACTCTTTGAAGAGGGGATTCGCTATCAGAGTCATATCATTGACAAGTTTATGCAGCGGGCGGAGGTTCTGAACCTCCTGGAGACCTCTTTCAAGGCTACCATCAGCAGCTTCCTGACG
>CALGBT010000244.1 GCA_937884235.1 uncultured Pseudomonadota bacterium | reverse complement strand
CAATTGCACCGACCCCAGGCGACTCCGGCCCACTCGGAGAGTCGTGTGCTGAAGGTCGCCAGGGCGAGGCCAACAACCCCCAGGAATGCGGTGAGCAGACCGAAGGCCGGGAGGAAGAAGAGCCATGCGTAAGGGAAATAGAGGATCCGCCAGAGATTACGTCGTTCTTCGCCGGGTGGCAACACCGCAGAATCCGTGGACCTGGCGGGACCGTCGGAGAGGGACTGTAGGAAGACCATGGTGCACCTCGTTCGTCCATTGTAAGACCTGACATATTGGCTGGCAAGTTTGCGCATCTTGGCGGAGAGACCGGTGGCTCAACGACGGCGGCGACGGCGCGCCAGCTGGGCCAGGGCCTGGGTAGCTTCCTGGTAGCGGGGGAACTTCCTCTCGTCGGTTCGAAAGGCGGCAGTGTGTGCGTAGAGCCGAGTGCCGCTCTGGGTGAGTCCATGCTGCTTGTGCAGCAATTCGTGGTACATGATGAAGTCGACGACGAAATCGGGCACCTGCTCGCTGTCCAGAGAACGAGAGATGGTAAGGAGGTCGCGAGCAAACTGGTAGTGTCCGAAAGTCCTACGGGTGGTGCGGCGAGTCCAGGCGATTTGCGGCTTCTCCAGGGCCCCCGCAAAGAACTGGTCATTGACCCGAGCAAAGACGCTCTCCAGATCAAAAACAACTCCCTGGGGCGCGGCTTCATCCTCAGGGATGCACTCTTCAACGGCCGTCATCCATTCCCGCGCCGTATCGGTGTTGGCCATCTCCCTGAGCAGCCGTCTGGCCGCAGTGATGTCCTGCTTCGCAAAGGCCCCGAAGAAAGCCTGCCAGAAGGGCTGGTCGGCGCAGGCAAACAACTCGCTGAACTGATGCTGAACGATGCCTTTTCGAGTAGTGGCTCGCCACAGGCCGCGCATGGGAAGAAGGTGGATTTCGGCATCTTGCCGGGTCTCCACGAGGTAATCTCTGGCTGCCATGCGGGCATCTCTCAAAGCTTGCAAATGCAGTTGCACGTGGACCTCTTCCGAGAGCAACGCAAACCAGGCGTATGCCTCTTTCGAGCGGACCTCCAACTGGGCTGGCGACCCCCTATTGGCGGCACATTCCGTTTCCACCCGTTGGCATATTTGCCGGGCAACGTTGAGCACTGCCGTGATTGCGGCGTCCTGCACAACCGGTTCCTTGCTCAGCCTTCGAAGTTCGTTGCTGTGACGTTTCGAGGCGGCAATCAGGCCACTCATTGACAGTGTCATGGGTTGTCGCTCGAGGCCTCTTCGTAGGTTGTCTGGTCCAGGGCATCATCGGCCTCGGGGGCAACAATGTCCCGGGGATAGGAGAGGACCGGCCGCAGGCCTTCTCTGGCGCAGGCGCCGAACAAGGCCATTGCGGTGAATACGAGAAGAACTAATCTCATGGCAGGGGCTCTGTCTTGGGAGTGACCGGGGTGAAGATCCAGTTGAAATTGTCGATGACGGCCGCAGAATCGTATTTTCCGTCTTGCCAGTCGGCGATGCGGAAGGTCAGCGAGAATTGCTCCCCAGGCGCAACTTCCCAGGAGGTGCGCAGCCACGCCGTGGAACCGACAAAGGCGGTGCCGGCCAGATTCAGGGGCGAAGGATTCACGGCGAAGCCGCTGAGTGCCCTGATGTAGCAGTAGCTTACCCCCTCAACGGCGAAATCTGGCTCGACGTTGGGCAGGCACTTCATGAAGTTGATCACCCAGGTCTGGCCATTGGTGGTCACGGGAGCGTTCATGAGGATGTAGAACCGGTCGTCGAAGGGCTGCTGAACCTCGACCTCTTTCGTGAGGAAGACGAAGTCGATACTGAAGCCCGTGGCTCCGGCAGGGGCCGTGAGGTTCAAAGTGCCCGTAATCGCGTCACAACTATTTCCCTGCTTGATGGGGTCGGCCCCACACTGGTTCGGGGCCATTTCGTCGTTGTGCTGGGTGTTGGCGATTTTGCCGGTGGCCATGATGGCAAAGGAGGGAGCATTGTTGGGAACGAGGTCATTGCCATCGTCGCCGTATTTGGCCTGAACATTGAACATCTGGTCGAAGGGGTCGCCCTGGGGGGCGGCGAGTTCGGTGGCTCCCACAAGGTCCGGGTAGCAGACGTCGATGCCGCAGAGAAAGGCCTCGATGGATTTGCCGTTGCAGGGCGTCGGGCAGGTCTGGTCCTCGCAATATCCGGCCAGGCAGCTGGTGGGAGCCTCGCAGGTGCCGCAGGTGCCGCCGCAAGCATCGGGGCCACATTCTCGATTGCCGCAGGCGGGGTCGCACGCAACGCACTCGCCATCCTCGCAGAAGAGCCCATCGGCATTGCATTCCACGGGGCTGCCCCAGGCGGTGCCGAATTGGTCGCAGGTGAGGGAGGTTTCGCCGTCACATCCCTTGACATCGGGGACGCAGACCCAGCCCACGCAGGTGGCACTTTCGTCATGGCAGAAGAAGCCGTCGCCACACGGCTCACTGACGAAATCGGTGCCACTTTCAGAGCAGGTCACCAGGGTCAGCGGGTCAAGGCAGACTGGTTGTCCGGGCTCACAGACCACAGGCTTGCATTCGCCTCCGGAGCAGGCTTCGTCATCTTCGGCACAGTCGGTTTCCTCGGCGAATCCGCTACCATCCTGGTTGCAAACGTACGCAACTGAGCCGGCACAACCAGCGGCATCGGGACTACACAGCCAGGGATGGCAGGTGGCCTCGGAGCAGTAGGTCTCTTCGGGACATTTCTCCATGACCTCAAGCAGGCTGCCATTGGTGTTGCATGCTGCGACGCTGCCGTCAATGCAAGCCGGCCAGGCACCATTCTGGTCGCAGACATCAGCCAGACAGCTGCTGCCCAGGCAGTAGAAGGCATCTGAGCAGTCCAGGTCGGAGAGGCAATCAACACATTCTCCGATGGCCAGATCGCAGACCTTGTCGTGCTCTTTACACTCCTTGTCCGACCCGCAATAGAGAATCAGCTCGCAGAGCTTCGTCTCGATGCAGCGGTGGTCCTCCGGGCAGTCATCGTCGGTGACACATTCAAAGCAGTAACCCAGGGTCTTGTCGCAGACGGTGTTATCGGGACAGTCCTTGGAGGACTCACAGGTGGGCGGGGGAACGCACACGTGGTCGGAGCAAGCGTTGAAGGGCGGGCAATCCGCGGCGGCGAGGCAGGCTACGCACTCACCGGTATCCTCGAGGCAGAGGAGGCCATTATCACATGGCACGGTGGGGCAGCCCAGGGGCACGCAGGTGTTCTCCAGGCAGCTATGGTCGATGGCACAGTCGTCGTCGCCCAAGCATTCAACGCACGTGCTTTCGAGACAGAAGAGCACTTCGTCACAAGTACCGCAGTTCCCGCCACAGCCGTCATCTCCACACTCGGCTCCATCAGAGCAGACGGGGACGCAGGCATCGGGACCCTGGTCATCAATCGAGTGTTGGTCCGGGGCCGCGTCCTCGGGAAGTCGGACCCCTTCATCACCCGGGTCTGCGGTATCGCCAACTAGATCAGAGAAGGTCTCACCGTCGGCGTGGGCATCGAGGCTGGGTTTCGGTGTGGTAGAACTGCAAGCGACCCACAGCAAGGAGGCACAAAATGCGGCCAGCAAAACCGTTCTTGATTGCATCGACTCTCCTCCCTTCAGGAGCCAGGGCAAGAGCATTGTAAGGGGTCTCTGCCGCAGGACCTTGTGCAAGCCAGATGATACGTTGGCGCGGCAAGAGGGTCAAGAAAGGTTCGGGCAATCAAAAAACTGTCTGGAAGAGTTTGACTTTCGCGCTATGATGGCGCCAATTGATGGGCACGACGTTGTGCATCGTGTGGGTTTGGGGCTCAAGGGGCGAGGTTGGACACGATGGTCGAAAAACTTCCGCTACAGATAACAGACACTACTTTCCGAGACGGTCACCAGTCTATTCTAGCCACCAGAATGCGGGTGGATGACATGCTGCCATTGATTCGGCGGCTGGACCATGAGGGGCTCTACTCCATGGAAGTATGGGGTGGAGCGACCTTCGATACCTGCATCCGCTACCTGGGAGAGGACCCCTGGGACCGGTTGGCGAAGATCCGCCAGGCCGCGCCCAAGACCAGGCTGCAGATGTTGTTGAGAGGCCAGAACGCGGTCGGGTATCGCAATTACGCCGACGACGTGGTGCAGAGCTTCGTCATGTACGCGGCGGAGACGGGAATCGACATCTTCCGGGTCTTTGACGCCTTGAACGACCCGCGCAATTTCGAAGCTGCCGTGGCTGCCATCAAGGCGGCCGGCAAGCACTTTCAGGCAGCGTTGTCTTACTCGCTCACCGGTCGTCGACTGGGCGGTGACGTGTTTACGATCAAGTACTTCGTCGACAAGGCGAAAGAATTCAGGGATCTGGGCGCGGATTCAATCTGCATCAAGGATATGGCCGGTCTCCTTTGCCCGGAAGATGCCTTCGACCTGGTGAGTGCGCTGAAGTCCGATGTGGGCCTGCCTGTGCATCTGCATACCCACTACACGTCTGGAATGGCTTCAATGTCGTGCTACCGGGCAGCCGAGGCAGGAGTTGATGTCATCGACTGTGCGCTGGCCCCATTCGCTTTGCGCACGGGACAGCCGGCCATTGAGCCGATGATCGCCGCAATGCTGGGAACGCCACGGGACACGGGACTCGACCTGGACAAGATTATCGCGTTGAGCGACGACCTTGAGAAGGTTGCGCCGTGCTACCGAGACTATATCAACGATACCCGGATGGCGGTTATTGACACGGGGGTTCTCAAGCACCAGGTGCCCGGTGGCATGCTCTCCAATCTCATCAGTCAGCTACGGGAGGCCGGTGCCCTGGACAAGTTGGCCGATGTCTACGAGGAGTTAGTGCGAGTGCGTGCGGACCTGGGCTCTTGCCCGCTGGTCACTCCGACGAGCCAGATTGTGGGCACCCAGGCGGTGCAGAACGTCATCTTTGGCCGCTACAACATGATCTCCGCCCAGGTGAAGGACTACGCCTTCGGTCTTTATGGCACACCTCCGCTGCCCATGAATCCCGAGGTGCGAGCCATGGCCCTCAAGGATTACGCCAACGGCCAGACTCCCATCACATGTCGCACCGGTGATATCCTGGAACCGGAGATGGAGAAGCATAGAGCAGAGATCGGCGACCTCGCCAAGGACGAAAAGGACCTTCTCATCTACGCACTTTATCCCACGGTTGGGCGGCGTTTCCTCGAATGGAAGTACGGCGTTTCCGAGATGCCTCCGGAGGTGAAGAAGGGGAAGACCATGGCGCGGGTCAGGCGAGAGGACAGGCTCATCCAGTTGCTCCGGTCGGGTGAACTGAATGGTGAGTTGCAGGTTGACCTCGGTCGCAGCAGTACGTTCTCGGTGCGCATCGGTGATGACGAGTTTGAGGTCCACGTTGCCCAGACCGACGATACGCCTATCTTCCCGGGCATTATTTCCGGGGGCGCAGGGGTTGGAGCGCCGGCAGGAAATGGCGGGGCTGGATTGGCTAACGCTCTCGAGGAAACCCTCGGAACCCCCTTGAAGTCACCCATGCCCGGTGTCGTGATTAGATACCAAGTCAAGGAAGGTGATACCGTGGAGGCGGGGCAGAAGGTGATGCTTCTTGAGGCCATGAAGATGGAAAACTCGTTGACATCCCCAGTCTCTGGAAAGGTGCTGAAGCTGTTCTATCGGGCTGGCGATAACGTCTGTAAAGATGCCGTTCTCCTGACGATCGGAGCCTAGCATGGCGTCGCTACTGGCATATATGCTGACCTTGGCGGAGGCCAATTCTGGTGGTACTTCCGCCCTGCTTGAGAACCGGGCTGGGGCGATTTCGCTGGTGGGGATTCTGGCCGTCTTTGTCGGGTTGTTCCTGCTTATGGGATTTATGAGGGTGTTGGCTTTTGCCACCGGATATCGCCGTCCGGTGCCTGACTCCGAGGCTGTCCCTGCAACCAACGAGGAAGTTGGCGAACCGGTGGTGCCAGAGTTGGTGGAAGAGGACGGTGAATTGCTTCCCGAGCCGCCAGTGACCAAGCCGCTCCTGGTGTCAGCCGCCGATCTGGCGGCGGTGCAGGTGGCCCGCACCCTCTACGGAATCGGGAAGTTCCCCGTGGGAAGAGAAGTCGAGGTCCTGGTTGATGAGGAACCTAAGCTGGTGAAGCTGGTGGCTGTGGGCGTTGCCACGACTGCGTTTGTCAACGGCCATAAGGTCATCTTCTACCGGTCCCGTACCGCCGGTACGACGGCAGGGTAAAGGGGGGGCGGTGGATATTTTCTACGAGTTTTTTGCGCAACACCGGATTTGGCCCTCATCTGACCGTTGGCCACATCGTCATGATTGGCGTGGGCATGGTCTTTATCTGGCTGGGCATCGTCAAGAAATTTGAGCCGTTGCTGCTGATCCCCATCGGTTTCGGCATCATTGTGGGAAACGTCCCCGTGGCGGTGGGC
>CALGBT010000243.1 GCA_937884235.1 uncultured Pseudomonadota bacterium | reverse complement strand
CTAGCGGCCACGATGTCCTGGTGGTAACGGCCGGGGACGAATTGGTCATGCCCTTGCACGCTGGGCCCATAGCTCTGACAGTGCGACGAGAGGACCTCTGGCCCCGCTCCTGGACCGGCGTTGCCAAATGGGTTGCAGCGGGAGTCTCAGTGGTCGCGCTGGGCACCGGCATGACGGCGCATGCGCTCCACGATCGGACGGTGGATGACATGCGCTATGGCACCATCGACAGTCGTGAGGGGGCCGAGATGTGGAAGAAGGTGGCTATCTCAGGCTATGCCACCGCTGCCACGGCCGCGGCCGGGGCCGTCGTCCTGTTTCTCCTCGATGGCCATCGCGAATCCCTCCCGGAGCCGCTCTTCTGACGCCACCGAGACCCCTGAACCGAGGTGGATACTCCACGCTATGCAGTAGTGGTGGATCGTGCGTGCGTTGTTAAGTATAATCCAACCTCGGCAGTGTGTAACTACATACCCCCTTCAGGAGGGTTTTTCGATGATGCGGAATCTACTTGTTGGTTCGCTCTTGGCGCTGGCGCTCGTGCTGGCTGGTTGCCCTACTTCGACTCCTTCGGCTATCTGGCTGGATGGAACGTCCGGGGATGTGTCGGTGGTAGATCTGGCGCCGCAACCTGATGTGGTGGTGGGGCCGGCCGGCTGTGAGAGCAACGACGATTGCGAGACCGGTGTCTGCAATCCCTTCACCCATACCTGCGTTGTCTGTATGACCGACGGCGAATGCCCCGACAACCATAAGTGCGACAAGTGGGTTTGCCTGGAGTTGGCCGAATGCCAGGAAGATGGCGATTGCGGTGCGGGCCTGGTCTGCTGGGAAGAGGAAGAGGTCTGCGTTGAATGCGTTGAGGATGCAGACTGTCCTGCGGGGGAATGCCTCGACCAGGAATGTGCGATACCGTGCGGTGCCGGTTGTCCGGCAGGTACCTTCTGCGATGAACTGACGGGCTACTGCATCGAGTGTGTTACCGATGCCGACTGCCTGGAAGAAGAGTGGTGCTATCCGCTGGAAAGCGAGTGCGTGGAAGACCAGTGTCTCCCCGGAGCTCTGGGGTGCGTCGGCAACAAGACTGCCATGTGTGCCGAGAACGGGTCGGGGTGGACCGATCTGGTGGAGTGTCCATCAGACTTCGTCTGCGTCGATGGCGCTTGCCAGGACCTGGCCGTTTGTGAACCGGGGTTACTCTCCTGCAAGGACCTGACGACCGTCTATATCTGCAATAAGGATGGCACCAAGCTTCTGGAAGAACTCTGTCCTGTGGGGCTCTTTTGCGCGGACGGCAAGTGCGTGGAGGAATGTGTCCCTGAGTGCGGTGACATGGAATGTGGGCCCAGCAATTGTCCCGGCTATGAATGTGGAGTCTGCCCCGAAGGAACTCACTGCGAGGCGGGCACGTGTGAAGCAGGGATTTGCGCTGAAGGTGAATCTGCATGTCAGGGCAATGCCGTGGTCTACTGTCTTGGTCCCGATGAGGGTTGGTCGCCAGCCAAGCCCTGCCCCCCGGGCAGCAAGTGCAGTGACGGGGAGTGCCTCAATGTGGAGCCCACTGAATGTGCTGAGATGCTTGACTGCATGATGCAGTTTGAGGTCGAAGAGCCGGATCCATTCTTCCTTGAGAAATGTATGGGCCCCAATCCCAATGGCGACTTTGCCATCGAGATCTTCTTCTGCGTCTTCGAGATGTGCGGCAACTGGAGTCCCAAGTCGGCATGCTTTGAAAAGGCCCTCAAGGGCGAATGTGGCTGGCTCTACGACGAGTGCATGGGGGGCTGCACGCCCAATTGCCAGAACAAGGAGTGCGGTTCCGACGGCTGCGGCGGTATTTGTGGCTGGTGCCCCGATGGCCTGCAGTGCAATGGCAGCAAGTGCCAGCCCTCAGGCCAGGCCAGTTGCAATGAAGTTATCGGCTGTATGATGGACTTCCCTTGCCCTGACCCGGAAGGGTGGGGTTGTCTGCAAGAGTGTTCCAAGGGTGACGAAATCCCAGAACTCGCCCAGGAGCTTTATTGGTGCGTGGTAGATTTCTGCGGCATCTGGATGCCCTTTGATGAGTGCTTTGAATTCGCTCTCAAAGAGGGCTGTGGCGATCTCTACAACATGTGCATGGATTGCGAGCCGAGCTGCTGGAACAAGGAATGTGGTGGTGACGGTTGCGGTGGTAGTTGCGGGTGGTGCGAGGGAGGGTTCTCCTGCCAGAACGGCAAATGCATTCCAGGCGTCACCTCGGAATGCGGTGACATCCTCGATTGCCTGATGTACGAATGCGCCGCTCCAGAACCATGGTTCTGCCTCGACCAGTGTGTCGGCCCCAACCAGGAGCCGCCCGATGTCCTATACGGGCTGCTTGACTGCGTCCAGATGTTCTGCGGTGGCTGGTTCCCCGGCGACGAATGCTTCTATTTCGCTACCCAGGAGGCCTGCTATGACCTCTACCATGAATGCACGGGGGGCGGTTGCGACAAGCAATGCGCCGGCAAGCAGTGCGGACCAGATGGATGCGGCGGGGCCTGTGGGTATTGTCCAGACAATCTGTTGTGTACTGGCGCTGGCAAGTGCGAGAAGCCCTGTCAGGCGCAGTGTTGGTCTGCCGACGGGTCACTTAAGGAGTGCGGGTCCGATGGTTGCGGCGGGTCCTGCGGGGTCTGCCCGTCAGGGTCTACCTGCAACAGCGGTGGCCACTGCATCCAGGTCTGCCAGGCCAATTGTGCGGACAAGGAATGTGGGTCGGACGGTTGTGGTGGTTCCTGTGGCCTCTGTGATGCCGAAGAGGCGTGCGTGAACGGTGCTTGCATAACCTCCTTCACCTGCGAAGAACTGGCAGATTGCGTATGGTCTTGCCCGCCCAACAACGATCAGTGTGGCAATCTCTGCTGGATCAAGGCCTCACCTGCCGCCAAGCAGCAGTGGACCAACCTCTTCATGTGCGTGCAGGAAGTCTGCGGCCCCAATGCGCCGGGGTCATGTTTCTCCCAGGCCTTCCAAGGCGCCTGTGCCAAGGAGTGGAACGCCTGTCAAGATTGCACCGCGGAGTGTGTTGGTAAGCAGTGCGGCGATGATGGGTGCGGTGGCGATTGCGGAAGCTGTCCGGGAGGTTACTCGTGTGACAACTTCGGTACCTGTCTCTGCCAGCCCCAGTGCCAGGCCAAGGAGTGTGGCAATGATGGGTGTGGCGGTAGTTGCGGCACCTGTGCCCCGGGGGAAACCTGCAATGCCTGGGGCTTCTGCATCTGCCAGCCCAAGTGTACCCTCGCGGACGGCACGACCAAGGAGTGCGGTGGTGATGGTTGCGGTGGCAAGTGTGGCACGTGCCAGGCGGGTTACCAGTGCACCGATGCCGGCAAGTGCCAGAGTATCGGTCCCAACAACTGCGGTAATGGGAAGTGCCAGCCGGGGCAAGGCGAGAATTGTTATACCTGTCCTCAAGACTGCACGTGCGATGATTCCTGTTGCGAGGAGCACCAGTCGGTAGGCTGCAACGAGCCCAAGGTGAAGGAATGTGTCTGCACCATGGACTCATTTTGTTGCGAGCAGATGTGGGACGGGCTTTGCGTGGATGAGGCCATCAACCAGTGCAACGCCACCTGCAATGGGGGTTGCGACCCCAACTGCTTTAACAAGGAGTGCGGGCCGGATGGTTGCGAAGGCTCTTGCGGTAGCTGTCCTACCGGGTCCACATGCAATGCCGGTGGCATTTGTGAGCAGGTCTGTCAGCCCAAGTGTGCCGGCAAGAAGTGCGGCTCCGACGGCTGCGGCGGTTCCTGTGGTCTCTGCGGAGTTGGCGAGGCCTGCAAGAGCGGCAATTGCATTGCCGCGCTGAGTTGCGCCGAGATGCTGGCCTGTCTCTGGTCATGTCCTCCCAACGATGAGGAGTGTGGGAGCGAATGCTGGCAGGATGCCTCCCCTGACGCCAAGCAGCAGTGGTGGGCACTGGGCGGATGCACCAGCGCCATTTGTGGCGACGATCCAGACGACGGATGTTGGCAGATGGCGGTCCAGGGACCCTGTCAGGATGAGTGGAATGAGTGCCAGAACTGTACTCCGGAATGTGTTGGTATGCAGTGCGGTGACGATGGCTGTGGCGGTACCTGCGGTTCCTGCCCCGGTGGCTATGTCTGCGATAACTTTGGCGGTTGTCTCTGTCAGCCGCAATGCAACAACAAGTCCTGCGGCAACGATGGCTGCGGCGGGAGTTGCGGCACCTGCCCCGGCGGTTCGGTTTGTAACTATCTCGGCCAGTGTGTGTGCATGCCTCAGTGTGGCGACAAGGAATGTGGCAACGATGGCTGTGGCGGCAGCTGCGGCAGCTGCCTGGCCGGTCAGGTATGCAGCGGCCTCGGGCTGTGCCAGGATGCGCCCGACATGTGTGGCAATGGCAAATGTCAGGCACCCATCGGCGAGACCTGCCAGACCTGCCCGGAGGATTGCGGCGAATGCAAGACCTGCGGCAACGGCTGGTGTCAACAGGGGCAGGGCGAAAACTGCCTGAACTGCCCGGAGGACTGCGGACCGTGCTCGGGCGAAGGCGACTGCTGCCAGAGTCACGACACTCCTGGTTGTGAGGACCCCAACGTCTCGGCATGTGTCTGTGCCCAGGACCCCTTCTGCTGCAACAACTATTGGGATGCGCTTTGCGTCCAGCAGGCCCAGGATTGCGGCGCCAATTGTGGCGGCCCAGGGCAGACCTGCGCCGCTTACATGAAGTGCATGATGGACACTGCCTGCCCTGCGGACCTGCCCTTCGAGGAGTGCATCTTCATGTGTGCTCCCGACGGGGACCTACCCGGCGTGGCCAAGGAACTGGTTTATTGTGTCTACGAAAGCTGTGGGACCTGGGCCCCGAATAGTTTCTGTTTCAGCGGAGCCATCAAGGGACAGTGCGCACAGTTCTACGAGGAATGTACCGGTGGCGGCTGCGAGCCGCAGTGCACCATCTTTGGCTTCCCCAAGCAATGTGGCGACGACGGCTGCGGCGGCAGTTGCGGTGCCTGCCCCTGGGGTCAGAAATGCGATGCCAACACCTTCCAGTGCGTCCAGAGCTGCACACCGCAGTGCAATGGCGTGGAGTGTGGCGCCGATGGTTGTGGCGGAAGCTGTGGTACCTGCGCCCCTGGGGAGCAATGTACCAATGGTCAGTGCGCGGGGGGCTATAGCTGTGCCGACATGATCGAATGTGCCGTGGACTGCAACTTCGGTATGAACTGCGTTTACGCCTGCATGGGCAACGGCAGCGCCGAGTCTCAGCAGCTTTTCCAGCAACTGGCCACCTGCATCGTCCAGTCCTGCGGCTTCAACGTTGATGTTCAGTGTATCGTCCAGTCTTTCCAGGGAACCTGCGCCAGTCAGTACAAGAAGTGCGTCAGCGACGGTGCACCTTAGCCAGCAAAGCTCACAGTTCGTCTTCGCCAGGCCAGCAGCACCCCAAACAAGAATGCCAGAATCATCGCCGTGAGGGGTGACCCTCCTGCAGCGGTACAGCCGCCGCTGCCGCCGCCTTTGTCGGTATCCGTGGGTTCGACCATGAAGGGACTGTGGCTGTCCGGGGAATCGATGACGTCCGCCTGGGTGGTGATGTCGGGTTCAGGATCGGACGGCTTCTTGCCCGGCTCGTAGTCGTCGAGGACTTTGATTGCCACGAGTGCCTCGGTGATTGCTCCCGGCTCGTCCCGCACCGCAACCTTCACTACGTAATCGCCAAACTCCGAGTAGCCGTATTCGACGCGGCCGTCATCCATCCACTCGGTCTCCCAGACTCCGTCGTAATCGAAGTCCCAGCGAAACTGCAAAGGACCCGCTTCTGGATCCGATGATGCCGTGGCGTCGAGGGTGGCGTACAGGCCATTGCGGAAGTAGAGCTTCAGGGCGACTGTCGGGGGCAAGTTGCCCGGTGGCAGGAGGGAAAACTGGGACTTGAAGACGTTAAGCTTGCCGTAGCCGTAGTTCGCGTTGGGCAGCGGTCCCATGAAGGGTTCTTGAGCCGAGAACTTCACTAGCCGCTCAAAGAGCTTTGGCAGGGATAGCTCGGGCTCCATCTGCATGAGCAAGGCCATCGCTCCGGCTACATGCGGGCCGGCCCCGGAGGTGCCGCCGAAGACGGTGTATCCAGCTTGAATGTCCAGCTTCCCCATCATCATCCCGGTCTTCATTCTGGCGAGGGGCGTGTAGGGGTCGTCGGGGGCGGCGACGTCAATGGCTTGGAAGCCGTCCATGCGCGGGCCGCGACTGGAGTAGTCCCTGACTTTGCCGAGTTCCTCCGCGGTGCCAAATTCGCCGCCGTAGGCCGCAACGCTGATGGCTGAATCCGAAGTGGAGGGGTGGCAGATGGTGGTGGCAGTGGATTCCCACTTGTCAAATTCCACCGACCTACCCCAGGAAGAGACGTAGTCGTTGAGGTAGCCATGAACGGGGAGCTTGTCCCCCGTCTTGTTGTTCAAGCGCCACTCCCATTTGCCCGTGGTGACTGCCTTCTGGGCACCATCCAAGACGTAGACCATGCGGTGCGTGATGCCGGCGAAGCTCTTCTCGGAGTATGAGACCAATTGCATGTTCCCGCCTAGATTCAAAGGCTGGTAGACGTTGGTCGCAATGGGCACAAATGCCCCTACTTCCGGCACCTTCACTTCAAGATCGAGGTCGGTGGTCTCACCTTTGTAATATAGCGAGAAGATCACCACCGGGGTTTCAAACGGGTAGAATTCATAACCTTCGAAGTTCTCTGGCAGAACCACCCCGAGGTCACTTTTCCCCGGCGGCAACTCGGTCTGCATGTGCTTTCCCGAGGCTGCCAGATTGCCGGCGGGTACTACCTGCATGATGCTGTCCTTGGTGTAGAGTTGGTCGATGGCTTTCTCCAGATTGCTGGTGCCATCCATGAAAGTGAGTCCCCAGCTTGAGAATTCGAAGAGGACGATGTCCACCTTCTGCTCCTTGGCCCAGACCAGCTTGGGAATGGTTCCGTCGATGCCACCGCCCTGTTGACCGTCCTTGCTTGAATCGATCATATACAGGTCTGCGTATGGGGCGATGCCAACGTACTTGTTCATCCCCGGGGTGTTGGCCACCAGAATCCCGGCGACGCCGGTGCCGTGCATAGATACCGGGGTGCCGTCGCTCTCCGAGGGGAAGACGTCCGAGGTCAATTCGGTGAGATTCTCGCCGGCAATGAACTCCTTGCCCATGGCAAAGGCCTTGACGATCTTCGATGATCCCAGCAGCGCAAATCGCTCGGGTGCGTCGATTTGACCGTTGCCGTTGACGTCATCCAGCACCAGCACCGGTTCGCCAAAGCCCGGGGCGCTGTCGTCAAAGCCACCTTCGGGGCCAAAGTTCCGCTGGCCATCGCCGTTGGTATCCAGGTAGATCCAGTCCACCCCAAGTTCGAACTCGCCGTTTGGTTGCAGTTGCTCCTTGAGCTCCTGCAGGTTGTTACCCGCCCAGTCGTACATATTGATCAGGGTTACGTCATGCCAGGCCAGAATTTCGTCATTGTCCGGCAGGCCGTTGCGATTCAGGTCGCAGGCATCGGTGCCGAAGGTGAGTTGACCATCGCCATCAACATCGAGCCAGTCGTAGAGGCCGCCGTCGGCGCGGAAGAAGGAAGGGTGAAAGACATCCATGCCGGAATCAATGTCGGCAATCTTGATGCCTTCGCCGGGCCGCAAGCCCGTGGCTTTCGTCATTGCATCGACGAATTCGGGCGCTCCTGTCTGGGCCACGGTGACATTGAGCGGCTGGACTGGTGGCAGGATGTCCTCGCTCTCCAACTGCATGAGTTTCGGCTGCATCACCAGATGATCGAGGCCGGCCCAGGAAATGCGGGCCGGATAGATGGTGCCGAGATGGTCTACGTCCCAGGGGGCGCGGTCGGATGAAGCACGGCGGAACCTGACGCCCAGCTCAGTAAAAAGAGCTATGTCATCGGCCTGGAGTTCCTGAGTGAAGCGCAGGGAACCGACGAATCCTTCGCCATCGACGATGCCCGGACGCAGCCATTCCGGAGGGTTGTCAGCAATCGTTTTGAGAAACTGCACCGAGGGGGCGACGACGACCCTGGGTCCTGCCCAATCTGCTGCTTGAACGGTGCTGCCGAAGGTG
>CALGBT010000242.1 GCA_937884235.1 uncultured Pseudomonadota bacterium | reverse complement strand
GGATGGGCCGGGGATGGCGGGTGGTACGGGTCGTGTGGCATCGTATCCGACGGTACTAGGTGATGGCTTGACCGACGTTGGATGGGCCGCATTGAGTGGAAGGAGCGCATCCATTGACGGTTTTCGTCGGGTCGACTAGAGTATTGGAAATGGAGTGAACGCACGTGTTTGGCCGTCCTTCCCGCTGTCTCTGTTGCCTGCTACTGCTGCTCTTCTGCATAATCCCGGGGGGTGTGGTGCTTGCCTCTGGAGCTGTTTTGACTGCTTCGTCGGGGGAGCGGGTAGGGGAGGCGTTTGCGGGGTTGGCTGCGCCGTGGGTAATGGACCGGGCTACTGTTTCCGGGGGCCAGGTTGAGGCGCAGGTCTGTCGAGGTGATGGGGGAGAGTGCTTCGGGCTGACCTTGTCTGAACCGTTGGCCCCGTGTGAGGGGTTGTTGCTGCCGGCCTGGTGCGTGGCGTTTGACAAGGGCGCGCCGGAGGAGATGCGAGTTGCCGTGGAAGCGCGGTTCCGGGTTCATTTGTTGGCTGATATCTGGGGTACCCCCGGTGCCGTGAAGAGCGACGAGGAGGCGGTTGCCGGGACAGCCGGGGCAATCTTCATTGCCTATTTACTGGCGCTGGCTACGCTGTTTATCCCGCTTATTTTGGGGCTGTTTGCGGGCACTTCGTGGCGACGCTGGCGGGGGGCCACGGGGTCGCGTCTGGCCGGAGTGGCCGTGCTCGTGGTACCGGTGGCGGTGGCCTTGTTCTTGCCCATGGAGTGGTTGAGCATTGGCTTTTACGACATATTGCTCACGGGTTTGCTGGTCGCCGCCGGGTTTCTGTGGGCAGGCCGCGTCAACGGGGGCCTGCGGGGCGGTCGAGAGTCTGCTCTGCTGGCCGGCGGTCTGTTGGTTGGCTGTCTCCTGGCGGAGGCCGGGACCCGCCTGTTTTCCGGTGCGCCGCCGGCATTCCCGTCTCCAGACAGTGCCGCCTTCATCCTGCCAGCCAGCGGCGGTTTCCCCCATTCTGGTGTGACCTGCGATGGTCTCTTCCCCGACCGCCACCCCGAACTGGTGGCGGCTCGGACACGTTTTCCGGAGCGGGGCGTGCAGGTTCTGCATCTGGGGGACAGCATGCTGGCCGGGGACCTGGTTTCGCCGGAGGAGCGCACCGCATACCGGCTCAATGACCTGGATCCCGGTGTTTCCCACATCGACGGCGGCTTTGCTGGGACGGGACCAGACCAGTACTACCTGACCATGCGACGTTGGCTCGGGGTCGCCGAGGTGGATGCCGTGGTCTGGCATCTTTTCGTCTTCAACGATGGCGAAGATCCGATGACGCAACCGTATGCCTGTTGCGGCAATTCGCCGCCCCTGGAATTCGTCGGCGACGAGGTGGCTATTCGCTGCACTGAACCCACCGAGGCCGGCTTCTTTGCCAATCGCTTTGTCAACAGCCCGGCCCCCTATTTCTTGCGGGTTGCCACTCACTTTTCGCATTTCGCCAGACAGGTGTGCGCAGTGGCTGGCCGCGCGGCGCGGGAGCGGATGGTGGCCGAGGCCAGCCCGGAAGAGGGGCAGCGGCGGGTCCGGGCTGTTGTGCAGGCGGCGAAGGCGGAGTTGGAGAGGCTGGGGATTCCCCTGGTGATAGTCCTGGTGCCTTATCGCGGCCTGTGGGACCCGGCTGCCTCGCAAATGCGGGAGCGGGAATCGGTGCGGGTGTTCGTGGAATCGTTTTGCCGCGCTTTGGACATTCCCTGTCTCGACGGGCGGGAGGCCTTTGCCACCAGCGTCGCCGCGCATGGGACGGCCCCCTATTTCATCAATGAGCCGGTATGGGACTACCACTTCTCCGGGGCAGGGCATCGCCTCTACGCGGAGTGGCTGAAGCAGGTCCTGCCTGAGGTTCTGCATATCTCTACTCTTCGTTAAACAACAAAATGACGCACCGCAACATTTTCTGCTTGACGCAATTGGTTGAACCAATTATGCTGGGCTCATGGACTTGATGGGAGGGTAGATTCATGACTGCGACGAAGAAGGCAACAGCTGTGAAACGCAGCCTGGTTACGGGCGCTTGCGGGTTTATTGGCAGTCATGTCGTGGAGCAGTTGGCCGCGGCGGGGCATGAGGTAATTGCGGCGGACCACCCGTCTGTTTGGGAGGGCGGCGACGATGTGAAGCGGGGGCGCTATCCCAGGCTTGTCTCGAGGCTGGCCACCAAAACTGTGAGCTTCGAGTTGAGTGATGCGGGCAGTTTCTCTTCTTTGCCCATTGACGTGGACTATGTCTTCCACGTTGCTGCCGTCTTCAACTACACCGCACCCTATGCCGAGCTTTTCCGAGTCAACGTGGAGGGGACGCGAGCACTGCTGGGCCACTTCGCCAAATCTCGCAAGCTGAAGCGGTGGGTACAGTGGGGGGCTGGTGGAGTTTACGGCATGCCCTCGACTCGCGGCAACGTTCCGTTCTTTGAAGACCTCGCTCCCATGCCTTCCAACAACTACTTGAAATCCAAGTGGGAGCAGGAGTTCATGGTCATGTCTGAGGCCCCGAAGTTGGGCATCGATTGGACCATTGTGCGGCCGACGACGGTCTACGGGCCGCGTGCGGCTTATGGCTCCAGCCAGATGTTCCTGGGGGTTCTCGACCCGCCCGTGGTGGCGGTGCCATCGAGCATGACCGGTCGTATTCCCTTCATTCACGTGGTGGACGTGGCCCGGGCCGCAATCCATTTGGCGCAGGTCAAGACAGGGGCCAACCAGGTCTTTAATACCAATGACGATACGGTGATGAACGCGGTGGAGTTCATGCAGGCCATGGCCAGACTCCTCGGCAAGCCGTTCCTGAAGCTGCCGCCGTTGCCCGTGGGCAAGCTCATCAAGGCCGCGGCGCCGATTCTCGATTTCCAATTCTGGCTGATGCGGGACGTTCTCGGAAAGCAGCCTTTGGTGGAGCCGGACATGCTGGCAATGGCCACTGAGGACTTCGTCTATCCCAACGACAAGCTGAAAGCGACGGGGTTCGAGTTCACTTATCCCGATGCCCGGATGGCCTTTGCAGAGACGTTGGACTGGTATCTGAACACCTATAAGAGCGGCGAGTAGGAGGGGGTCATGGGACTGATTGGGAAGAGCGACTTTGTGCAACTGTGCCTGAAGAACGACGACGAGTTGGCCGACATTTTTGCCAGGGGCACGACGCCCGAATTCGCCGAACTGGTCGGCTACGAGTTTGACGGTTTTAACACCATGGACCTGACGCAGCTCATTGGTATTCGTCGTTTCCGCAAGGGGTTTCTGGCGGCGGATGAGACTGTGGGCAGCCAGGAGATTGGGGGCTACAACGTCACGGTCCGCCCTGGGCCGCCCACGGCTGAGTGGGATATTGTCTACAAGAAGGGGAAGCCGCATCGCCACTCTCCTTACCGCGTCTATAGGGCTCCCGCAGGCGACAAGGAGGACAAGTATCCGCAGTCGTTGCTCATCAACTACGATTGCCCCCGCAATCCTGTTTGGAACCCTGGGTTCTTGCGGGACTACCTGGTGAAGGTGACGCCGACCAACCCGGATCTCTTTCTGGGCAAGGCTTATGTGGCGTTGGGGTCCCTGCGGGTCTATGTCTCATATTTCGTGTTGCTTAGAGCCGAGAAGGTCGACCCGGCAACGGTCTGGGGATAGCCTCGCACCTTGCCAGCTTTGCCTTCTGCGCGTATAACTAGCGCGGGAGGAATCCATGCCCTACCTGTTAGTCATTCTCATTATCATGATGGCCGAGTATCTCCTGGGCGTGGTGGTCGCTGTCCTCAACGTGCTGGAGGCGGACCCGGCGCTGCCCCGTGAGTTCTGGTGGTGGTATGAGCCCGACCGCTATGCGCTGTCCCAATCCTACTTGCGGGACAACACCCGCTTTGGTCTGCTCATAGATACCGTTGGGACCCCATGTATGATGGCCTTCGTCATGTTCGGCGGGTTCAACGCTGTTGATCAGGTGGCCCGGTCCCATGGCTACGGCCCCATTGTCACCGGTCTCATCTTCTCATTCTTGCTGCTCGCTGGAACTCGCATCCTGACATTGCCAGTGACGCTCTTCCGCACCTTCGTCATGGAGGCTCGCTACGGCTTCAACCGGACGACCTTCGGGACCTTCCTGTTGGATCAGGTCAAGGCGGGATTGTTGGCTCTGGTTCTGGGGGCACCGTTGCTGGCAGGCGTGCTCTGGTTTCTTGAAGAGGCCGGTAGCTTTGCCTGGCTTTACTCCTGGTTGCTGGTGGTGGCAGTGCAACTGGCCGTGATGTTCGTTGCTCCAGTCTGGATCATGCCGCTCTTCAATAAGTTCGAGCCCCTGGGGCCCGGCGAGTTGCGGGATGCCATTGAAGGGTATGCCCGCGAGCACGGCTTCAGCCTGAAAGGGGTTTACACCATGGACGGTTCGAGGCGCTCCACCCGGGCAAATGCCTATTTCACAGGATTTGGGCGTCATCGCCGCATCGTGCTGTTCGACACACTGGTGGAGAAGCACACGACCCCCGAGTTGGTCGCTGTTCTGGCTCATGAAATGGGACACTACCGGCTCCGGCACATTCCCCTGGGCCTGGCGGTATCAATGGCCACAAGCTGTCTCATGTTCTATCTGCTCTCACTCTTTATCGGCAATGCGGGGCTCGCCGCGGCTTTTGGTATGCAACAGGTCTCGGTCTATGCATCGCTGGTCTTCTTCGGATTCTTATTCACGCCCATTGACGCAGTTTTGGGCATCTTCGGCAATGCACTTTCCCGTCGCCATGAGTTTGCCGCCGATGCGTTTGCCGCCCGCACGACGGGTACCCCGGAAGCTTTGATTGATGGTCTCAAGCGGCTGACTGTGGACAACCTGTCCAATCTGACCCCGCACAGGTTGCACGTTGCGCTTCACTACAGTCATCCGCCGGTCTTGCAGCGCATTGCGGCGCTGCGTGCACAAGCAGGGAGTAAGTCATGAGTACCGAGGAGCAGGAATCCTGGGTGGGGCGCATTCTGGCCAGCCAGTTTCGTATTGAAGGCGAGCTGGGAAAGGGCGGTATGGGCGTCGTCTATCGGGCCACGCAGTTGGGCATGGACCGGGCGGTGGTGATCAAAGTAATGCATCACGCCCTCTGCGCGAACAAGACTGCACAGGAGCGATTTCGGCGCGAAGCGCAATCTGTGGGCAAGCTCAACCATCCCAATATTGTTCAGGTCCACATGTTTGGCGAGGCTGACGATGGCAGTTTGTTCATCGCCATGGAGTATGTCGACGGTCGCAGTCTGTCGGCAGATCTGCGGGCCAAAGGGGCCATGCACGAAGCGCGCATGCTGCGCGTGGCTGACCAGATTCTGTCGGCGCTGGTGGAGGCGCATGGTGGGGGCATCATCCACCGTGACTTGAAGCCAGACAACATCATGCTAACGGTGCGCCAGGGGAATCCGGACTACGCCAAAGTGCTCGATTTCGGGTTGGCCAAGGTTTTTGGCGACATGGCTGGCGACGAGACGATTACGCAGGTCGGCATGGTTACCGGGACGCCGCGCTACATGAGCCCTGAGCAGGCCCGCGGCCTGAAGCTGGATGCCAGAACTGACATCTACTCGCTGGGCGTGATGCTCTATGAGACCCTCACTGGCAAGCACCCCTTTGATGCTGAGTCAGCCCTTGATTTCATGCACAAGCACACTTCAGCCGCGGTCCCCAGCCCCGGGGAGCGGGTTGCCGGTCTGCAGATCATGCCGCGTACAGAAGCTTTGCTGATGAAATGCCTGGCCAAGGACCCGAAAGAGCGCTTTCAGTCGGCGCGGGAGATGCAACGAGAAGTCAGAAATGCCCTACGCGATTTTCCTGATGCGGTACCAGCTCACCCAACTCCCGAAGAGGAGCGGGTGGCAACCTCCCCGACGGTGGGGGCTACTACGGCACTGCGTCGTGTGGAGCGGCGGAAGCTGGTGACTGCGGTTGCGGTGCTGGCGGTGGCGACGTTGGTGCTTGTCGTGGTGGTGTTGCTGATGTTTGCACAGGCCAGCTGGGAGTCACGGGAGGCGGCGAGCGGTGGTGCCAATGCCGCTGCGGTCAGCTCTCCAGCAGTGGAGGGCGCCGTGTTACCTTTGGTGGAGGAGGTTCCTTCGTCGGTGGCCAGTTCACGGAAAGTCGCCCCGGCGGACACATCATCGGAGATCCTACCGGTGGTGCCGGTGGCGGCTGAGGCAACGAAATTGCCGACCATGGGGGATGGCGTCGATGACCTGCCTTCGGAGGCGGAGCTGCGTGCCGAGATTGAGTCGGCCGTGGCCACCGCCCTGGCCGCTCAGCTCAAGGACCTCGAGGGCAACGAGGCCGGCATCGTCCTGGTGCCGCCTGCCGCGGGTGGATTGCCGATACTCTCGGGGGACCGCGGCTCCCTCTCCGGACTCGCCTTCGCCCGCCTGGCAGTGACGGCGGATGCGGAGATGGTCACGCGTACCGCAGAAGTTCTCAACTATGCTACCGCGCTGGGAGCTGAGCCGGTGCTGAAACTTTACCGGGATTGGGCCTCAGCCCAGGGATTCAAGGTACGAGATGCCTCCCCGGCGTTGCTCATCGAAACGTCGACGAGCCCTATCCAGACGGTTTCCTACGCCGAGAATTCGTCCATGACTTCAGAGTTACCTCATCTGGTGTCAGTGGTCTTGCGGGAAGAGTTCGCTGGGGCTCTTGAGATTGGTGACCTGGTTCCCTTCGGAGTTCCTGTCTATCCGGGGGCCGAGGTAACCACGATTACCGCCCAGGCGATCATCTACGAGGTGATGCAACCCGTGGAAAAGGTTGCCCCTTTTTACGCGGATCTCTTCGCAGACAAGGACGGCGTGATGATAACTCGCAATCGCGTCATGCGCTCAGACCAGCTCGTGGTCTTCAGTCAGCGACCGGAGGATGCGTTTATGACAATTACGGTTATGTCCAGCATGACCAAACGCAATGAGACGCAGATCGTGGTAACGAGCCGAGCGATGATGAGTCCACCTGGCGTACTCTAGCCACCGATCAATTCGACATCGGGTGCAAGGTTGGCATGGCCGGACGGCCGCTCCTTGCTGTGCATCTCTTCTTACTTCTTGATCTGAGCCAGTAACACGGACTAGACTGCGTTTCGACCCGTCAGTTCTCTACCGAATTGGAGGTATGCGTGGGGCGAACCCTGATTCCTTTTGCAGAAGCAATGGCAATCGTCTTGGGTGAAGTGCGTGGTTTGTCTACGCAGCGCGTTGGTCTGCTGAGCGCGGTGGGCCGGGTCCTGGCCGAAGAGCTCCGGACGGACATGGATTTTCCTCCCTTCGACAAAGCTTGCATGGATGGTTTTGCCTGCCGACGGGAGGACCTGGGCGGCAGGCTGCATGTTGTGGAAACGGTGCCGGCCGGCCGGCTGCCGACGCTGGCACTGGGCCCAGGGGAGGCCGCCAGGATAATGACCGGGGCGATGATCCCTGCGGGCGCTGACGTGGTCTTCATGGTGGAGTACAGTGAATCCGGTGAAGATGGTGGCGTGCGGTTCAATGGTATCGAGACTGAGGACAACATTGCCCGTTGCGGCGAGGACTTGCGAAGTGGTGCGCCGGTGCTGGCTGCTGGGACTTTGCTGGAGGCCCGACATGTTGCCGTATTGGCCTCCGTTGGGGCCGCCGAGCCTCTGGTGGCCTGCCAACCCCGGGTAGGTATTATTGCCACGGGTGACGAATTGGTGGAGCCCGCCGAGATGCCAGGGCCGGGACAGATTCGCAATAGTAACTCTTTCCAGTTGATGGCTCAGGTTGCCCAGTCTGGAGCACAGCCTGTCTACTACGGAATTGCAGCGGACAGTGATGAGGCGATTGAGGGGGCTCTGCGGCGGGCGATGTCGGAGAACGATGTGGTGCTCCTCTCCGGTGGCGTCTCCATGGGTGATTTTGACCTGGTGCCGGCGGTGATGAAGCGGTGCGGCTTCGATATACTTTTTGACCAGGTGGCGGTGAAGCCTGGGAAGCCGGTGACCTTTGCCACCTCTGCCGAGGCCGTCTGTTTTGGCGTGCCCGGCAACCCGGTGAGTGCCTATGTTGTTTTCGAGGTCTTCGTGCGGCCATACTTGATGGCTTGT
>CALGBT010000241.1 GCA_937884235.1 uncultured Pseudomonadota bacterium | reverse complement strand
AGCGGCCAGGCAACTCAGCTCACCGGTGACGTGGAGTTCACTCTTCCCACTGTCGACGAGATGGCCGCACTGCCCGCGACAGAGCTTGACCCTCGCTTCTTCCACCAGCGGAAGTTGCGATTCTGGCTGGCCGCCAGCGGCTGCGCAGGAAGAATCAAGCTGGACCGGGACTGGCCCCGCCACCTCCCGGCCACCATCTCCTGCCCCCTTGCAAGCCCCGGCTACCAATTCGTACTGCCCATTGATGTTGACATCGAATTCGGGCAACTCTTCGCCATCACGTCGACCCCGCCGGGGGCGACCATCGTGGTCAACGGCACCGATATCGGCCGCACCGACACACAGATCTCGCTCATCTATCCGCAAGTCAAGCCGGTAAAGAACACCATCGTCTACTATGACGTCGAGGCCTCCTTCCCCGGGCACGTGCCCCAGGCAAACCGGGTACCGGTGATCTGGAAGGACCGCACCGCGGGCAATCTGACCACCAATCTGCACTTTGAACTGGCGCCCATTCCACCGCCACCGCCGCCACCGCCACCACCACCGCCCCGTCGCTCAGAGCAGCCGCGGGTTCCGGAAAGGAAGGTGGAGAGAGCGCCACCGAGAATTGCTGCCTTTAGCCCGCATTTCTCCATTTTTGCTGGTGGGCTGCTACGATTCTACAAGCCCCACTACAGCAAGAAGATCCTGAGTGCGGACCGGCTGGATGTCCCCTCCCCCACTGCCGGTTTTGAGGTCGGCGGTCGCTTCTTCTTTGCCCGCAACTTCTACCTTTCCACCCAGGCCCAACTGCACTTCACGACTTCGGACCCGGCAGCCCGTTTCTATGCACCGGTTACTACTGGTTCAACTCAGGGCCCAGTGAACCTTGCCATTGTCCAGGCCGACCGACTCACCGCCCTCGGTTTCGTCATCGAACCCCGATTCCGGCTGCAGTGGTGGCAACTCCTCCTTAACGTGGGCATGGGTCTACAGTTGGACTCCACCTTTGGTGATGTCCACCAGGATCTGGGAACGCAGGAGTCACCCTCACTGGCCACAGTCCAGCCAGAGTCCATCCATGCGGCAGCACGAATCTCCGTGGATCTGGGGGTGGATACTGGCAGCCCATTTCAGCCCTACGTTGGTTCCTTCTTCATCTTGCCCACCAATGACGGCCTCGATTGGGGACTCGCACTTGGTGTCGAGATGCACCTCTAGTTCTTCTCTCCTTGACATTCGGGCCGCAGTTCTACAGATTTTCCCCGGATCCGTGCGCGACTGACTGCGTCGCGGACTGTTGACGGCCCGGGCAGGAGGAATCGATGGAGCTGAAAGTATACAACACGAAGTCCCGCACCAAGGAGACGTTTGCCCCCATGGTGGAGGGCCGTATTGGCATGTACGTGTGTGGCGTCACGGTCTACGACATGAGCCACATCGGACACGCCCGCTGCTACGTGGCCTTTGACGTCATCTTCCGGTACCTACGGCATCTCGGCTATGAGGTCAATTATGTCCGTAATTTCACTGACGTCGACGACAAGATCATCAAACGGGCCAACGAACTGGGAGTGCCAACTCGGGAATTGGCCGAGCGCAATATTGTCGAGTATCACGCCGACATGGACGCACTGAGGTGCCTCCGTCCCAGCGGCGAACCGCGGGTCACGGACCATATTCCTGATATTGTGGCACTGGTACAACGGATCATCGACAATGGCCACGGCTACGTCGCCGACGACGGCTCTGTCTACTTCTCCATTGATACTTACCCACAGTACCTTGAACTCTCGGGCCGCAACATCGAAGACATGGTGGCCGGTGCCAGTGACCGCGTGGAGACCGATACCAACAAGCGCAACCCCCTGGACTTCGTCCTCTGGAAGCCATCGAAGGAAGGCGAACCGTCCTGGGATTCCCCCTGGAGTGCCGGTCGACCTGGCTGGCACATCGAATGCTCGGCAATGAGCGCCAGACACCTCGGTGATGCCTTCGACATTCATGGCGGCGGCAAAGACCTCGTCTTCCCCCACCATGAAAACGAAATCGCTCAGTCGAAGGCCGCATCTGGAGACGAATTTGCGCGCTACTGGCTGCACAACGGCTTCGTCAACATCGACCAGGAGAAGATGTCGAAGTCCCTGGACAACTTCTTCACCATCCGAGAGGTACTCAAGCTCTACCATCCCGAGGCGGTGCGCGCCTTCCTCCTGGCGACCCATTACCGCAGCCCCATCAACTACTCGACCCGAAACCTGGAAGAAGCAACCGGTCGCATTGAATACATGTACCAGACCCTCGCCACCCTGGACGAGGCCATCGCTCAGGGCGGCAACGAGGGTGACAATCTGCACCCGGAGACCGAGACTGTGCGGCAGCAGATTGTCACCGCCATGAGCGACGACTTCAACGCCGCAGCGGCCATCGGTCACATTTTCGAACTGCTGCGCGCAGCCAACGATTGGACCCGCAAGAAGCGCAAACTGGTGGGCCGGATAACCACCCTCCGGGCAATTCGTGAAGTGGTCACAGAGGCCGCCTCGCTCTTCGGCATTCTAGAGCGCTCTCCCCAGGAAGCTCTCGACGAAATCAGGGATCGAGATGTGATTCGCCTGGGCCTTGATGTAGCGTGGGTTGAAGCCCGCCTGGCCGCCCGCACCGCAGCACGCCAGGAAAAGGACTTTACCCTGGCAGATGTCATTCGCACCGAATTGGCAGCTAAACAAGTGGCCGTAATGGACAATCCCCAGGGTACCACCTGGGGAGTCATTCGCGCCGCCGTGGAATAGGAGGTGTCGTCATGGCCCTGCTGGAAATCAGAACCTATCCGGACCCCGTGCTTCGGGAGGAATGCGCGCCCGTCACCGACTTCGGCGACGCTCTCAAGAAACTGGCCGAGGACATGGCCGAAACCATGTATGCCAACGAAGGTATCGGACTGGCTGCACCACAGGTCGGGGTAGCCCACTCGTTTCTGGTGGTTGACCCGGCCTCACCGGAGGATAGAGGCCGAGAGGTGCTGGCCCTTGCCAACCCGATAATCACTGAATCGGACGGTACCGTCGAGTTCGAAGAGGGGTGCCTCAGCCTGCCGGAGTTGACTGTGCCGACGACGCGCAAGGCCCGGGTCAAGGTTGCTGCCCAGGACCTTGACGGAAACGGCATTGAAGTCACTGCGGAAGGCTTGCTGGCCATCGTCCTGCAGCATGAAATCGACCACTTGCACGGACGGCTCCTGGTGGACTACGTCTCTCCTCTCAGGCGCACATCGGTGATCCGAAAGCTCAAGAAGCTTAAGGAACTCGAGGGGCAGGAAGGATAATGCGCATCGTCTTCATGGGCACCCCCGATTTGGCTGCCACGGTGCTTGAGGCGCTCCTCACTTCCCGCCACGAAGTCGTGGGAGTTTGCTGCCAGCCTGACAAGCCGCGCGGGCGGGACCGGGAGCCCGCACCGCCCCCGGTGAAGGAAAGGGCCATTTGCGCCAGCACTCCCGTCTATCAGCCTCGCTCTCTGCGTCAGAAGGCTCACGCACAACTAACCGCCATGGCTCCCGACGTCATGGTCGTGGCCGCTTACGGGCGCATTCTGCCTCAACATATCCTTGACATCCCGCCCTTGGGGTGTCTCAACGTCCATGCGTCGCTGCTGCCAAAGTATCGCGGTGCAGCTCCCATCCAATGGGCCATTGCCAATGGCGAGGCTCAAAGCGGTGTTACCATCATGCAGATGGATGCGGGCCTGGATACTGGCAACATGCTGGCGGCCGAAGCGGTGCCCATTACCAATGAGACAACCGCAGACCAATTGCATGACGACCTGGCCAGAGTCGGCGCCGGGTTGCTCTTGAAGACGTTGGACGAGCTTGAGGCGGGCCGCCTGGTGCCGGCTCCACAAGACGAAAGCCAGGCCACTATGGCCCCGATACTCTCCCGTATCGATGGTCGTATCGACTGGACCTGGAGTGGCCGGACCATCGACTGCCGAGTACGTGGCTTCCACCCCTGGCCCGGCTCTCATGCCAGCCTCAGAGGGCGTCAACTGAAGCTCTTTCCGCCAATCCGGGTGCTGCCCGCAAGCGGCCATGAACCACCCGGAACAATCCTCGTCACCGACAATGATGGGTTGACGGTCCGCTGCGGCGACGGGGCCGTACTCATCTCCGAAGTACAACTTCAAGGCAAGAAACGCATGCCCGCCCACCAATTCGCTACTGGTGCCCGCCTGCAGCCCGGGGAGATACTGGGAAGCTGAGGGACGTGGACGTGGTGGACGTGGACAGAAAAGTGGACATGGACGTGGACCACGCTGGACCACGCTGGACCACGCTGGACGTGGACGCGGTGGACGCGGTGGACGTGGACAGAAGAGTGGACATGGACAGAAGAGTGGACCTGGACGTGGACCACGCTGGACCACGCTGGACCACGCTGGACGTGGA
>CALGBT010000240.1 GCA_937884235.1 uncultured Pseudomonadota bacterium | reverse complement strand
TGACAGCGCACCGCTCTGGCACCATGTTGGGCAGAGAGGGGGGGGGGAAATGTCACTGCCGCTTTTTCCGGAGAAGGAGAAACCGCTCCTGGCGGGAATCCGCCGGCAGCTACCGGCTGGCTTGCACATAGGCACCTGTAGCTGGAAGTACGACGACTGGCGGGGCCTCCTCTACTCGCAGGAGAAGCACCTCAACCACCTGGCAGAGTACTCGCAGCACCTGGAGAGCGTCGAAATCGACCAGTGGTTCTGGTCCCTCTTCTCCCCCGACAAGGTAGTCCTGCCAAAGCCCCACGTAGTCGCGGCATATGCCGAGGCCGTGGACGAGAATTTCCGCTTCTCGGTCAAGGCCCCCAACAGCATCACCCTGACCCACCTCTACCGCAAAACGAAGGGTGACTCTCTGGTGGCCAACCCCCATTTCTTTTCGCCCGACTTGTACGACAGCTTCCTCTCAACGTTGCGACCACTGGGCTCCCGCCTCGGCATCGTCATGCTGCAGTTTGAATACCTGAACCGCCAGAAGATGGCTGGGCTTGATGCCTTTCTCCAGCAGTTCGACCGGTTCCTGGAGGCCATCCCCAGAGATGTACCGTTGGCCATCGAATGCCGCAACCCAAACTACATGAAGCCGGAGTTCTTCGGCTTTCTGGCAACCCGAAACATCGCCCCGGTCTACTGCCAGGGGTACTACATGCCACCGGTGACCGATTTACACGCAACCTATGGTGCCGCCGCGCACCAGCGAGCAGTAATCAGACTCATGGGGCCCGACCGCGAGAAGATGGAGGCCGCGGCGGGGATGAAGTGGGACCGGATTATCGACGACCGTACGGAGGAGTTACGAGGGGTCGTCGAGATGATCCGCGAGCTGCTCGCTCGACACGTCGAGGTCTACACCAATGTCAACAATCACTATGAAGGTTCCGCTCCGCTAACCATCTCCAGGCTCTTAGAGATGCTGCCAGAAGCTACTCGGTAAGTTGAACGCCGTCGCTGGTGACAAAGGCAGCCAGGGCTCTGTCAAGGGTCTTGATATGCTCGACAAAGCGAACAGTGAAAAGCTCAGTGAGCCGATCTGCGAGCGCATCGCTATATCCGTCGTACTCCATTTCAAGCCACGCCTCTTCAACGTCAGAACGGAACCGCCCATGCGCCACCTGGTGCTCGTCAAACTCCGGATACCCAGAGTTGCGCATCAATTCCTCTTCTCGTTCAAAGTGGAAGAGCACATAGGTCCGCAGAAAGTCCAGCGCTTCATATGCCTGACTCGTCCGCTCCTCGTCCGGGCTCTCCAAGAGGTTGTTGACGCGACGAAACAACTCCTCATGTTGGGCATCAATCAACCCATTGCCCGTCAGCATCGATGCATCGAAGACTATCATCCATGCCCCCCAACCGTAGTCTTTCTCTCTCTCCGAACCAGAACCATAGAAACTAAACCGCCGAAAGGCAAGGGAAATACCTTCGCAGATGCAACAGCCATGGCTTTCTATTTGACTGTAAGGGAATCGCCAACAACCCTGGCAACGCCAAACTGTTGGTGGAAGAGAGCGATGACCCTGGTCCCGGCATGTCCGCCGGTCCCTGCCCGAGTTGCCAACAGCTGGTATCTGAGCTTCACCTCGCCTTCCAGCTTGGCGATGAAGAGCGCCACCTGGCCGTCAACAACCCGGTAGCCCTGGATTTGGCCGGCCTTCACCAATGCATCCAGGGAGGCCTTGTCCACCGTTGCGGTGGCGGGCACCGATTCCAGGATCTCGACGTAGGGCACCACCCGGGAGGCTGAAACAGTCAATTCCACGGCAACCGGATCACCAACGGCAGCCTTGTCTGCAACCTTCCTGGAGACGGTCAGCACTTCATCCTTTGATGCGGCCTTGCGGCGCACCGGCCACTGGAGCAGCTCCACGGCTACCGGGGCCACCAGATCGCCGCCATATTCCACCTCCACCTTGTTTTCGCCGGCCTGGAGGTACGTCGAGATGTCCACGAAGCGCAGCGAGGCCGCAGAGAGGAACACATCGTCAGGACGAATGGCCACGCTCTTTACTGCGCTGCCATTGACCCGAATGGTCACGGTGGAAGCCTTCTCGGCCTGTGCACCAGCGCCGGCACCAAGCAACGCTCGCACCGCGCTGGCCGTGCCGATTTCGTTGTGCCATGCCCCCCAGGCCTCCCGGGTCGAGAGCAGCCAGGAAACAATTTCGTACTGCACCGCCGGATAGGTATCACCCTCGAGTCCCTGCAGCAACTCGAGAATCCTGGCGTTGAGCTCCACCATGCCACCGTAGGCGTGGTACCAGTGCGGTTCCCAGTGCCCCTGCCGCTTCAGGGTGAGCAGGTAGGCCAGCCACTCGCCAGTCTGCTGCCGGTTGGCCGTCTTCTTCTGCCAACGGTCCCAGGCAATCATGCCTGCCAGTGCATGAGCCACGGCCCCCGGATCCTCTGGTCGCTGGTCGAGCCAGGTCTTGAACTTGCTGTGGAGCGAAAGAAGAGGCTTATTGGGCTTCTCCCCAAGCGCCTGGTGGGCTCGAATAACGGTCTCGAAGAGGTCCCCGGAGAGTCCCCAGTCGCTTTCCGGAGCATTGACCTCCCAGAAATAGGCGGTGGGAGACCAGAGACCGTCCTTATTGCGGGAGTCGAGGAGGAACTGAGTGCCCTTTCTCAAAGCCGCCTGGTCCACCAGGAGGTCCGCCTCAGCAATCTCCACCAGCGCTCGCAAAGCGTAAGCTGACAGGTAGACACTGATCACGTAGCCGCCGTCGGAGCTGGCATCGGCCAGATAGAACCAACCCCAGCTGCCATCGTCGTTTTGCGCCGCAATGAGCTCTGCGGCAGCCCGGTGCAGACGAGCCTCCAGGGCCTTGCGCTCCTCCTTGGGAAGATTGACACGACGGGCATGTTCCAGCAACGCGGCATCGAGAATCGCCCGGCTGGCCACTCCGGTGAGGCCGACATAGGCCATGGGATACTCGGCCATGGCCTGCCAGGCCTGAATTGCCGGAATGGAGTTGGGGAAGGAAACCGCCAGGTGGGCACTGGTGTGTGCCGCACCCTCCTTCACCGTGAGCTTGCCGACATAGGGCTTGCCCGAGGCAACTGTACCGCGCTCTACGGTTGTCACCGGGTCACCGGCGGGCAGCACCCGGAACTTGCGCCGCTCTTCATCGCTGAAAGACGTATTCCCAGCTTGCACCGAGAACTCCACTTCACCCACGAAGCTGGCGC
>CALGBT010000239.1 GCA_937884235.1 uncultured Pseudomonadota bacterium | reverse complement strand
GCTTCTCGGGCCCGGAAGTCAGCGCTGTAGCCACCGTAGACGTTTACACCCTCCTTGAGGTGAATCGATTCGGTGTAGACTCCGGTGGCCACGTAGACATTGTCGAAGTGAGCGGCCTTGGCGGCATCGATACCCTGCTGGACCGTGAGGACCGGTGCTTCACGGGTGCCGGCGTTATCGGCCGCGCCGTTCTTGGCGACGAAGATGCCGTTGGCAGCAACACCGTCGAGATCATCGCAGTTGGCGTCCCCCGGGACGTCCGGGTCGTCGCTGGCCGAGAGATACTTGCATTCGCAGCCGTCGGTGGGGTTGTTGTTGACATCGTGGTAGCCCTCTTCGCAATCCCAGTTGCAGCCGGGCAGCGCGCCGGTGGCATTGCAGGTTCCAAAGGCTTGAGGGCCGCTCATGGCGGTGCAGGAGTTATTGCACGCGCCGCAATGCTCGTCAGTGTCGTATTTGCCAGTGTTGGCGTTCAACATGCCATCGTCGATGATACCGTTGCAGTCGTTGTCCTTGCCGTCGCAGAACTCTACGGGCAGTCCGCAGTCGCCCCATCCGTCGGCTTCGCAGAATTGCACACCGTAGCAGACATTGGTCCCCGTCTTCTGCTTGCAGGCCTTCTCCAGACCGATGGAGGCGGGCACGCATTCGCAGGTTCCTGATGCTGGCATGCAAAGCTCCTGGACGTCGTTGCCGATCTGGACATTCTGGCAGTCGTAGCTTTCTTTGCAGCCGACGGCCTCGCAGGGCGAGAGGCAATACTTGGAGCCGCCAAAGGGTACACAGCGCCCCCCCGAGCACTGGAGGTCGGAGCTGCACATCTCGCAGCTGCGGTCCAGCATGGGGACGCAGATGAAGACTACATCTGGACCGATGTTGACGCCAACGCAGTCGTATCCTACGGGGCAGTCTTCCATGCAGATCTTGGTGCAGATATAGCCGTCAAGGCCCTCGATGCAGTAGCCGCTGATGCAATCTTCGTTGTCCGTGCAGGGGGCGCCGAATTCGCCTGGCTTCGGTGGTGCCTTAGCGTCGCCGAGACCCTTGCCGTCGCCGTTGAGGCCAATGTCACCGTCGAGGGCGTCGTTAGTGCCAATGCCGGAGATATCGCCTCCGTCAGGGAGAATATCCCGGTCTACTGTGGCGCCTGATGAGCAGGCAAGTGAGAGGGCCAGGACAAAGGTCAGCAGGATGTGCTTCATGGTGAGTCCTCCAGAGTTTGACTGCCATTGGTTAACTCTATAGGGCACTTTGATCAAGTCAAATCGCCTTTCCAGTCCTCCGGGACGATTCGCCAACGCCCTTAACATCTATATCGGGAGTTTACTGGCGATCGGCTCGTTATTTTAATAAAGGGCCGGTGCTTTCTTGCCAACGGAGGACCGTTAGAGCAGGTCTGCCACCCGGATGCGCTCCGGGGAAGAGCCGGTTTCCCGGCAGTAAATCTGATGCAACACCGAGAGGAGGGTGTTCAAGGTGTTGAGGTTGAGCACGTCCCCAGTTGCCAGCCCGTCGAGATCGCTGCCGACGAAGTTGCGGGGGCAGACGGCCCGCTCCTCGTCGGCGAGGAGCGGCAAGCCCTGGCTGCGGCAGATGATGGGGCGTTGCTCGTAGACGGCGCAGGCGCCGTTCACGAGCATCACGCAGTGGTCGTTGCGGGTGCGCCGGGCGGCGATGGCCTGCAGAAGAGAATCGGGTGCGGCCTTCAGTGCCTCTTCAATGGGGCCGGCTTCAACAGGAAAGATGGTGAGATCCACTGCGCAGCAGTCCGCACAGCCGTGGCGACAGGCGAATGCCTCAGAGTGTGCAAGCTGGACTCTGGCGAAAAAGGAGTCGACCTTGAGGCGCAGTTCAAGCAGGGAGGGATGGATTGGCAAAGTAGACTAGAAGCGGTAGCCCGCGGTAAGCAGGATGCCTTTGAGATCGCCAACTTCACCAAAGTCCGGCATGAAGAGGGAGACACGAGCATCCAGGGGGCCTAGACCTGCGCCTATGCCAATGGTGCCGCCCAGTTCCGATTCCCAGTCACTCTCGGCAGTGCCGAGCACACCCAGATCGAGTTTGGCTTTCGACCAGATCATGCCAACCTCACCAGCCAGATAGATGACTGGAATGGGGAACCATTTGACGCCGACCAAGACGGGAATGTGGCTCATGCTGAAGCCATCCTTGTCGAGGCCATGGAGATAGCCGGCGCGCCCTGTTATTTTGATAATTGGGATCGCGTCGAACGAGACGTAACCCAGTGCGCCAACAGCCATCCCGGACGCGTCCCCCCAATTTCCCGTAGGAATGTTGACGGCGAGGTCGATGCCAGTTCCGATGCCAGGAACAGCCTGGGCCGGTGCGGCAGCAACGAGCAGTACAGCGGCAACCGAAAGGGTCGTCAGAAGCTTCTTCATGGTCCTCTCCTTCTAGGAAGTTTCAAGGTGATGGCCCAAGAGTAGGCTTGACTGACACGCGTGTCAATTATTTCTGGGAGCTTTCGAGAGGCTACTCACCACCGACAATAGGCTCCAGCCAGATGTCCAGTTCGTATGGTCCGACTAAGGGGGACCCATCGACATAGGTGTCGGCCACGAGGTAGTAGCGGCCGGGTTGGACGGGAGCGAAGAGTTCCATGTCGCCGCGGGTGACGCAGGCTGAGGCATCGTCCCCGTAGAGCAGGTGGATATCGATGTCTGGGGCACCGGGGGCGAGGTCGTTGACGGTGGCGTGGACGGTGGCGGGTTCCTGGAGGGTGAAGACGTAGATGTCCTCGGGGCCCGTCTCGTTGGCCTGGGAGCAATTGTAGAAGTCGAAGGCACTGGAGGCGGACTGAGCGGTGTTGCCGCTGGCGTGGAAGGGCAGCTCTTCGGCGAGGTACGGGCAGGCGCGGCTACCATCAGCAATGCACGAGCCCCAGGCCCTGGGGTCGATATCCCGGACGTCCAGCAGGAAGTAGTCTACTTCGTCGCCGCTGCCGGTCCAGGCATGGGTGATGAACTCGGTCCACCCGGCGATTCCCGGGATCACCTGGCACCCGGCGGAGAGGAGACCGACTTCCGCCGCGAGCAAGGGGCCGTCCACGGTGCCGCAGTGGATGTTGTGGGCGCTGCCGACCCGGTCGTGGTCCTCAAGTCCTTCGGCCTGCGGCTCCAACCAGCCATTGCGGTCTGAATCCCAGTGGCCGTTCTTGTTCGTATCGTCCCGGACTTCGTAGCCATACTCGACGATCTGCAAAGCGTTGTAGTTCTTGTGCCAGCCATTAATGTAGCGATAGTGGCGATTAGGCCGCAGCGAAGAGCTGTTGTGCCACCCGAAATCGTGGGGTCCGGTATCGGTGTGGGCGGCGAACTCTTTGACCCGCGGGGTACCGTTGGCTTCCCGCCAGAGCAGCACCAGGGTGTCATTGAAGCGGTTCGGGCCGTTGCCGTTCCACACGAAAGTTCCGGGCGAAGCGCCGCGCAGTCCGACTACGGTGCGCACTTCTGGGCTCTGGTCAAGGGGGACCAGCAAGGTCTCCTCCACGAGCTTGACGTAGAGATCGTAGGCCTGCGCTTCTACGAGCATCTCCGGACCGTCAGGCAGTTCGTAGCAGCGGCTCTGTCCGAGCCAGTCCCGACCGCGCTCAAAGAGCGGCATGTCGTCGCTGAAGCCCGGCATGACGATGTCATCACGCGCGCCAGGGGCCGTCACGAGATGGGTAAAGGGGGCCTCCGGGTCGAGGTGGGCGATCTGGTCCACGGCGGCATCAAAGAACGCCGGCCGTGGTATCGGCACCGGCGAGGAGATTGGTTGCCAGGCGGCGAAGTTGTAGTTGAAGTTGCAGCTCTCCAGCGGCTCATCGGGAATGTCCGGCTCGGGTTGCCAGAGATCCTCGGGGGGGTCCCAGGTGTCCTGGTGGACGGCGATATCCACGGCAATGTCGTCGCCAGAAGTATCCGGTGGCTCGGCCACATCCTGGACCAATGCGTCCATGCGGAAGGCAATGTCGGCATCAGGTTTCTTCTCATCGTCACCGCAGGCAACAGTGCCAGCGGCCAGGAGCAGCAGTGCAAACATCTTCACCGAGCGCATCATCTCGACCTCCTTCGCAGCGCGCAGTGAGTCTAGCGTCACGTAGGGCTGCGCGCAACGGGTGGTGGTCCCTACATACTCTATATCGGGAGTTGCGAGGTGGATGACACGTTTTATTGGCTTTCGCACTGCGATGCCCCCCTCGGCCGGCTGCGCCTTGCCGGTCCCCCCACGGGGTGAAGCGCGTGCTCGAGCCCCACACCTGATGTGCCGTGGCAGCGAGGCAAGTCTTTCGCCCCGTGGGAGAACCCCGGCAAAGCCGGGAAGAGGGCACCATGTCGAAGAACACCACTCGCAAGATCAACACATTGACAACGCACGGCTGGTCTATGGTAACATCCCCCAGTAATTAGGTGCCTCGGGGGAGATGATGAGAAGTCGTTCTGGGTGGTTGTTGCTCGTAGTCATGCTCTTGTGGTCAGTGCCTGCCAGGGCATTGCCGGAGTTGAGCATTGGACTGCTGTGGGGGACTGAGGAGAACGACAATTGCGTTACCCAGATCCACTATATCCTGCAGATCCTCAATTTTGGCGACGAGCCCTCCGGCCCCTTCACTATGCATGTCGTCTTTGATGCACCGGAACTTCCTGCCATCGAAGATCTGGGGCTCTACAAGGGAATTTCGCACCTCGTCGAGGAGCCCATTGAAGTCAATGGGATGTATCAGATTGAGTTGTGGTGGAAGGAAGATGGCGGGGTGCCCACTGGTGACTGGACTTCCTGGATGCACATTGACATCTATGACGATGTGGCTGAGGAGGACGAAGAGAACAACAGCGACGGCCCGATCTACCTGCACTCCCTGAACATCTCGTGCGAGCCGCCCAATCTCTTCATTGATTCCCTTGAGTTCACCGTGGACGGTACGACCATCGACTACACGGCGAAGGCGAGCAACATCGATGCGGTCGACGTGCCTGAGACTTTCAGGTTTGACCTCTACTGGGACAAGAATTCCCAGCCCGGCTATTATGAAGAGGGGGATTACTTTGAGGAGTTTGCGGGAATCCTCAAAGGCGAAACCGTGACCTTAGAGCAGAGTTGGGATGCCGGGGAAGATGGCGTCTACATGGCGTATGCAGTGGTGGATGGCTGGAATACGGTCTTCGAACTCTCCGAGGCTGACAACATTATCGGTCCCATTCCCGTGGTGGTTTGCACTCAGTGCCCGGATTGCCTAGATGGTGAACCCATCGATGGTCCCTGCAAGTGTGGTGGCGAACCGGTTGGGACCGGATACTGTTGCGAGGGCGTGCACATCGAAAAGGACTGTGCCTCGCTGGTGGAGGAAGCTTCCCCCGAGGTTGTGGAGATGATTGGCGTTGAAGTCACAGAGGAAGTGGTTTCGATGCCGGAGGCTCCGTACGAGGTTGTCTCCCCAGATGTCGCCGAAGATCTCCCGGGAGGGGCCGAGGTGGTGGCGGATGTCACCGCTCCTCCCGGGGTAAAGAAGAAGGATTCTGGCTGCGGCATCAGCGCAGTGGCGGGTCTGGGTGGCTGGTGGCTGTTGGGGCTGTTGGGCTTGCTGGCGGCTATCAGGCGAAGAAGGACGTGAGCAGGTGCGCCAGGAGCGCGACCCCGAACATCGTTGCCAATCCATAGAAGACCCAGCGCGGGTGAATCCCGTCGGTGCTTGGTGGTACCCTCACGAGCCCGGTACCTTGAAGGATTTCGGAAGCGCCGTTGTTCTTCCCGGCCGTCGTGGCGCGGCCGCCACCAGGTTTCTTCTTGATGTGCTTCTCCACCCATAGCCGAAAGGTCTCCAGGTCGTAGCTAGGAGCCTCGCTGGCCATGAGCTTGCGGAGCTCGCCAGCCAGTTTTCTAGCGCTCCTGTGTCGTTGCTGGGGATTGGGGTCGAGGAGCTTCTCCAATATTGTGCGTACGGCTCCGGGAAGCTTCACCCGCTTGGTCTGAGCCTCCAACGCCAGGCCGCTGCGGGCCCGGGCCATGATCTCGGCGGTAGTGCCGCTGCCATGGGGCTTGGTACCCGCCACGCAGCGCAGGAAGACGAGTGCCAGGGAGTAGAGGTCAGTGGCTGGCATTACGGGGTTCCCGCAAGCTTGCTCAGGGGCCATGTAGCGGACCTTTCCTTTGACCAGCCCGGCCTGGGTACGCTCAGTGGGGTCCTCTCGCTTGACGATGCCGTAATCGATGATCTTGACGCGGCCGTCATGGCCGATGAGGATATTGTGGGGGCTGATGTCGCGGTGGACCAGTCCCAGCTTCTTCTTGCCGTCGATGTCCCGGGCCGTGTGCAGCGCTTCGAGGCCCTCGGCAGCCTCGGAGAGGATGAAGAGTGCCTCGTGGAGAGGGATCTTGCGGGCCTTCTCGGCCAGGTCTTCAAGGGAGATGGAAGGGAAGAACTCCGTGACAATGTATGAAACGCCTTCTTCCTCACCATAGTCCAGCACGTTGAGCAGGCAGCGGTGGGTGAGCAGGGCCCCGATGCGGGCCTCGTCAAGGAACATCTTCTTGAAGTGGTCTTCGGAGGCGAGGTGGGGGTGGAGGATCTTGATGGCGACCACGCTGCGGAAGCCGCCGACTCCCACCTGTATTGCTCGGTAGACCGTTGCCATGCCTCCGGCCGCGATCTTCTCCTTGACCTCATAACGGCCCAGCTTCATCAGCGGTCCGGTTTCCATGCTCCCTGTCCCCTATCCCGGTGAGACTGCTTGCCCGCGTCCGTGAATGCGGTATCGGATGTAATTGTAGGCCAACAGTAGGGATAGGACAAAAAGCAGGACCACCAGGACCAGCAGCGGCAGGTTCAGTTCTGGCGCTGCCACCAGTTGGACCGCCTGGAGGACAAGGGCGCAGACGGTGACGAGATACATGAGAATCATGGGGACGAAGGTATAGATGGTCTTGCGCCCGGTGGCGGCGAGCCAGACGGTAACCGCCATCAGCGCCAGGGCTGCCAGGAGCTGGTTGGCCGATCCAAAGATCTTCCAGAGGGACATGGTCTTGCCCGAGAAGAGTAGGGACGCGCCGGCTCCTACTGTCAGCGCGGTGGCGAGGAAGCGGTTGCGGGCCAGTAGACTCTGTTGGTCATCGTCCCGGCCCGACCGGGTCGCCAACTCCTGCACCGTGAAGCGGGCCAGTCGGGTGGCGGTATCCAGGGAGGTCAAGGCGAAGGCCGATACGGCCAGTCCGGCAAAGCCGACCCCAAGGCCAAAGGGGATGCCCAGGGCCGAGAGGAAATGGGCCAGGCCGGAGGAGAAGACATGAACTGGTCCACCCTTGAGGAGGGCGAGGTGCTCGGTGTGGGAAACCGAGACGGCGGTGAGCAGCGCCAGCAGTGCCAGGGTGGATTCGATGAGCATGGCGCCATAGCCCACCGGTCGGGCATCGGCCTCTCTATTTAGTTGCTTGGATGTGGTGCCGGAGGCGACCATGGAGTGGAAACCTGAAATGGCTCCGCAGGCAACAGTGACGAAGAGGATCGGGAAGAGAGGCCCCAGTCCTTCCACGCTGAAGGCGACGAAGGGGGCCCCCACAATGGCCGGGGGGGAGACCAGGACGGCCAGCAGGGCCAGCCCCAACATGGCGTAGAGCAGGAAGGAGTTGAGGTAGTCCCGGGGCTGCAAGAGAATGTTCACTGGCGCTACCGAGGCGATGAAGATGTAGATCAGCAGGAGCACATGCCAGAAGGTGATCATGGGGTCACCCTCGGCGGTGGCGGCAAAGAGCCGGGGAAAGGGGAAGAGGACGCCGGCGTAAAGGCAGCCTCCGAGCAGAACGACGCCGACCATACTGGCCAGTGCGAAGTTCACTTTGAACCGGTAGACCGCCAGCCCAAAGGCAATGGCCAGGATGATGAAGAGCAGCGATGCGGTGGCCACGGCGGGAGTTGTGACGAAGGTCCTGGCGACGACTAGAGTGAAGACCGCCACCACCAGAATCAGGGTAGCCCAGGCGAAGAGCAGGAAGAGGATCTTGCCGCTGGTGCCCAGGTAGCGCTCGATGATGGTGCCGATGGAGCGTCCCTGGTGGCGAACAGAGGCCACCAGCGACATGAAATCGTGCACCGCCCCCAGAAAGATGCCGCCCAGGATGATCCAGAGATAGACGGGGGCCCAACCAAACTGTGCGGCCAGCACTGGACCGATGATGGGGGCCGCACCGGCGATGGAGGCAAAGTGGTGTCCTAGCAACACTGGCATCGGTGCGGGGACGTAGTCAATGCCATCAGCCATAGTGTGTGCCGGTGTCGGGTCACCGGTGCCCAGCCCAAGGTCCCGGGCAATGCGCCGGGCGTAGATCAGGTAGGCGGCGAGAAAGGCGGCAATGCCTCCTCCCAGAAAGATGATGGCGTTCATGGGGCCTCCCGTGATGCGACAGCAATCATAGGGCGGTAGGTAGGGGGCTGTCTAATCCGAAGCGAACTTGGCCTCAATGGACTTGACCAGGGGGGTACATTCGCTGGACTGCGAGAAGAGCGTCACCTCCACCTCCAGCAGCGGGCCATCCATGTCGGGCACGGTTAGCAGGTCGAGGGGGAAGTTGTCTGGCGGGTAAGGTCCGTAGTAGCCCTGCCACTGTTTGGCGGCGAGGTCATCGGGATCCTGCCCGGTGCGTACCCGAACCTTGACGAAGCAGTTCACCGGGTCCTGATAGTCAACATCCACATAAACCGCCGTCCATTTGACCCGGAACCCTTCCCAGCCGCCGAAGACGTGGGCGTAATGGCCCTGAGGTGCGGTGAAGTTGTGGAGCGCGTAACCGGTCATGTCAGAGTAGGTGTAGGGGCCGGCGCCCACCGGCACCTCGCAGATGAGCTGCTTGGTTACCGGGTCGAATTTGGAGGCCGAGGCGGCCGACTGATTGGAGGCCCAGACATTCCCATCGAAGTCAATGGCCATGCCGATGGGGAAGCGACCGGGGCCGGCGCTCATGAAGCCCAGCGTCTGCATGGTATCCGAGTCGACGATGGCCACCTCGCTGCTGGTATCATTGGCAATGTACATGTTGCCGTCCTGGGAACCGGCGAGGCCCCGTGGCCGACCGTGGACCGGGGCTTTGGCCCAGGTCTTGGTGACGGGGTCGTAGCGGACTCCGGCATCATCACAGCAGCAGTTGCCGATCCAGACTCGGCCCTTGTAGTCCAGGCCGATACCATATGGCTGGAAACAGCCGACGTTGGAGGTGTAGGCCCCAACCTGCCCATCCAGAGGGTCCACTTCCACCAGGACATTGCCGCCGCGGCCGGAAACCCAGATCGTCCCTTCCTTGTCGATGACCAGGCCGTAGGGGTTGGCAGAGATGGCGATTTCCTGTACGACGTGGCCGTCATCGGGATGGAGGCGGCGGAGCTTCTTGCTGCTCCACTCTCCGACCCAGGCATGGTTCGCGGCATCAACGCCGAGCCCGCGCTGGCATGAACCGCCAGGGTAGACGGTGAAGAGAATGCACTCGTCTTCGCCCTTGGGCAGGATCTCGGCGCCGGTGACTTTGCCGTCGCCATTGAGGTCTTTGGCGGTCTGGATGCCTTCCGGCGGATGTTTGTCGATGCAGAGCGCCTCGTCAATGGCGATTTTGACCACGCCGCCGTCACTGCGGCAGCCGACCCAGACGTTGCCCCAGAGGTCCACCGAGGTTCGGGAGGGATTGGAGCAGACTGTGTAGCGGCCGGTTTCTTTGCATTCCTCGGTATCCAGGCGGGAAACAGTGTTGGCCGAGGAGTTGGCCACCCACATGAAGGCGAGGTCGATTTGCTGCGAATCCAGGGTCAGGTAGCCATCGATATTCTTGCCGATCTTCTCTGAGTTATCTGGGGTGGGAATGAAGTCCTCGTAGCCGTCCGGACCAATCTTGAGGGTGTCGCAGAAGGGATCGCAATCACCGCAGGGCGAGAGAACGCCCTCGTCGACCGCGTTGTCGCAATCGTTGTCCAGTTCGTCGCAGACTTCGGGTTGGGGGAGCACCTGACCGATGCAGGCGCTCCAGTAGCCGGCCGCGCATTGGCGCTGGCCGAGTTGACAAAGACCGATGCCGACAGAGCTCGGGTCGCCCTCAAAGCAGATCTCGACCAGGCCATCCTGAGTACAGGGGCAGCCCTCTTGTGTCTGGGTCTGGCAGGGTGGGCAGTAGACATTGAACTTGGGATTGAAGTCGTCGCAGTCCATCCCGAGGTAGCAGTTGACCCCATAGCCGTCGCCGTCTTTGTCCACGCACAGTCCCTGCTCGCTTTCGTCCGGGGCGGCGGTGCCATCTGGCGTTTCCTCGCCATCCGCAACGGTCGCGGCATCGTCGCCCCATGGCAGGGCGTCTGGTGCCGTTTCACCGTCGGGTTGCGGGAGTCCGGTGGCATCTTCAACGCCACCCGAGCCATCACTGGTGGAGGAGCCGTGGTCAGTGGTCCAACCGACCTGGACGTCAGGAGTAGAATCCCCAGGTGTGCTGCCGCTACTACAAGCCATGGCGAGGAGTGCGAGCGTCACCAAGGGTGAGAAACTCTTAATTTGCATTGGTGCCTCCGATGCTGGCAAGGCAATTATCGGGAGTGCAATTGAATCTGTCAAACACATATCTGGTGCCGGAGGTGCTCGGCTGCAGGAAAAAAGCATCATTGCATTTGACACCGCCCGCAAGATTCGGTATATCTCTGCGACTTTCCAATTTGGCGAATGGCAATTTCTATGAAGTTTGATGGAGGACAAAGCATGAAGACTATTTGGACGGCAATTCTAATGGCGGCGTTGTTGGTTTCGGCACCGGCTCTGGCTGAGTATCCTGACGATTGCCTCGGCCTGAATGAGCCCAGCGGCTCTGACTGTGCCGGCATCAGCTACGAAGGTTGTTGCGACGACATGGGGCGAGTGACCTGGTGCGACGGCGACCAACTCTACTGTATCGACTGTGCAGGTGGCGGGAATCCTTCCTGTGGCTGGCAGGGCGAATTCTACGACTGTGGCACCGATGGTGCTGCCGATCCTTCGGGCACCAATCCCCTTGAGTGCGTGTCCTGTGACCCGCCCTGCGCTGATGGCGAGATCTGCAAGAATGGCGCCTGTGAAGTGTGTACCCCCGACTGTGGCGGCAAGCAGTGCGGCGCCGACGGTTGCGGCGGTACCTGCGGCGAGTGCGCCGGCGTTTGCGATGCCGGACTCTGCCACGCTGGCCCCGGCTGCGAAGTGGTGGACGGCCCCAATTGCGGTGGATGCGCCTGTGAGGCGTGCGTCTGCGAGTTGGACTCCTTCTGCTGCGAGTCAGCATGGGACGAAATTTGCGTGGGCGAGTGCATCGCCGATTGCGGCGGCTGCGCCACCATCGAATCTTGTGGCGACGGCACCTGCGATGGCATCGAAACCTGCTCCAATTGCCCCGCCGACTGTGGCTGCGGCGACGACGGCGTTTGCGTTGGTGGCCAATGCTGCACCCCCTGGTGCGGTGGCAAGAACTGTGGTGACGACGGCTGCGGCGGCACCTGTGGCGAGTGTGCAGAAGGTGAAAGCTGCCTGTCCGGTGTCTGCTTTGCTCCCGTGGAAGGTCCTGGCTGCGTGGCGACCGAGGTTGCCGGCTGTGAGGGCTGCGACTGCGAAGCCTGCGCCTGCGAAATGGATTCCTACTGCTGTGAGACGAAATGGGATGCCATCTGTGTTTCCGAGTGCCAGGCGTGCGGTTCCTGCATTCCTGAAGCCGAATGCGGCAACAGCCTTTGCGAGCCGGCCGAAGACTGCGGCACCTGCGCCGGGGACTGTACCTGCGCCCCCAACTGGGTGTGTGAAGAGGGAGTCTGCGTCGACCCGGGCGGCTGTGTCCCGGCGTGCGACGGCAAAGATTGTGGTGCTGATGGTTGTGGCGGCTCCTGCGGTGATTGCGCCGAGGGCTTCGCCTGCGATGTTGATGGTATGTGCGTAGAAGACATCTGCGAAGCAGACTGCACCGACAAGCTTTGTGGCGATGACGGCTGCGGCGGTTCTTGCGGCGACTGCGCCGACGGCGAAGTCTGCAGCGACGCGGGCGTGTGTGGTGCCCCGGTGCTCTCCTGCGAAGGTATCTGCGGCGACCCTGCCGATGGCTGTTACTGCGATGAGGCCTGCTTCGAGAATGGCGACTGCTGCGTCGACGTCTGCGACTTCTGTGGCGACCTTGAAGGCTGTGGCGCTTGTGAGCCGGACTGCGATGGCAAAGAGTGCGGCGATGATGGCTGCGAAGGATCTTGCGGCGTTTGTGACGCTGGCGAATGCACCGAAGGTGTCTGTGTGGTAGTTGCCGAATGTGGCAACGGCACCGTCGAAGGCGACGAGACCTGCGAAGCTGACGGCGACTGCGGCGATAACGAAATCTGCACCGACTGCGCCTGTGTTGCCGGTTGCACCCCCTCCTGTGATGGGATGGAGTGCGGCGATGATGGCTGTGGTGGCTCCTGCGGCGCCTGCGCCGAAGGTCTGATTTGCGGCGACAGCGGACTCTGCGGCGAAGCGCCGGTAGAGGGTGATGTTGTCAGCGAGAGCGACGTTGGTGGCGAAGAGCCCACCAGCGGTGGCGGCTCCAGCAGCTGCTCCACCACCGGTGGCGGCAACGGCTCAGCCCTCCTGCTCGTGCTCATGGCTCTGCTCGCCATGGCTGGAATTCGGCGCCAGGAAGCCTAGTTTCGAACCCCTCGGGGTAGCAGCATGAACGACGGGGCGGCTCCAGCTGGAGCCGCCCCGTTTTGCGTTAAGCCACCTGATTGCAGGCGTGGCCCCAGGGGTGCGACATCAACGCTGGCCTCACAAAGTCAACTCTGGCATACTGATGCCATTGCGATTTGGAAAGGAGATGTGATGAGAAAGAGCTTGAGTGTCCTGTTTGCAGATGTGGCCATTATGTGGGCCGTCCCTGACGCCTCCGCACTACCCGGTTGCGAGGCGTCCGATATCCCTGGCTGTGGAGGTTGCGCTTGCGAAGAGTGCGTCTGTGCCATGGACGGTTTCTGCTGCGATGTGATGTGGGATAGCCTCTGCGTCGACGAATGCCTGGAACAGTGTGGTGGCTGTGTCAAGCCGGTGAACTGCGGAGATGGCAATTGCGTCGAGGGCGAGGACGAGAATTGCCTGACTTGCGCAGAGGACTGTGGTTGTGCCGCTGGCGAAGTCTGTGTCGATTCTGTCTGTTGTGCCACGGACTGTGACGGCAAGCAGTGTGGTCTCGACGGCTGTGGCGGCGTGTGTGGCGAGTGCCAGCAGGGCGAGTATTGCACTGCTGAGTTTGCCTGCGAACCGATTCCGCCCTGTGCGGTGCATGCGGCATTACACTGCGATGAAACCTTGACGCTTGATACGGCTGAGGGCATCAACGCTTTTGGCGAGTACGACTGTGTCGGTTGGGGAGAGAATGGGCCTGAGTTGGGGTTCTCTTTTGATGCAGTGGAGGAAGATCTGGTCATCGTCACCATTGAAGAGACCGGGGACGCGGACCACGACCTGTTCCTGCTTCAAGGGACCTGCCTGCCGGAGCAATGCATTGACTACGACGGTACCAGCATCCAGTTCACCGCTCTGCCTGGCAACCACTACTTCCTGATGGTGGACGGCTACGGCGACGATGTTGGTACTCTCAACCTGTCGGTGTGGTGTCAGTCCACATGCGTTCCCGAATGCGATGAGACCAACTCCTGCCAGGCTGACGGATGTCTGGGGCTCTGTCCATGTGCCGAGCCGGGTGCGGTCTGCTTTGGTGGTGAGTGCTGCCTGCCAAGCTGCGATGGCAAGATCTGCGGCGACGATGGCTGTGGCGGTAGCTGCGGTGGTTGCGAAGGTGCCTGTCTGGACGAACTGGTCTGCATGGATGGGCCTGGCTGCATTGCTGCGCAGGTGCCAACTTGTGAAGGCTGTGGTTGCGAGGCTTGTGTATGCGCGATGGATGCGTACTGCTGTTCAACTGCGTGGGATTCACTTTGCGTCAGCCAGTGTGTCAACGAATGTGGCGGGTGCCTGGAGTTGGCGAATTGCGGCAACGGCGCCTGCGTCCTCGAGGACAAGGAGACTTGCTTCACCTGCCCGGAGGATTGTGCTTGCGGCGAGGGTGAATCATGCTTCGAGAATGCCTGCTGCTCCACCACGTGCGAAGCGGGAACGGGCTG
>CALGBT010000238.1 GCA_937884235.1 uncultured Pseudomonadota bacterium | reverse complement strand
GGTTCGGTGAAACCGGACAAAGAGCAGAATGGTGACCACAATCGCAGCAAATTCGACGGCCATGTACCAGCCCATGTCCACCATCGAAAGATGCAGTCCCTCGCGCAGAAAGAGTGAATAGCTCGTGAACTCGGCGCCCCAGTGCGTACTGAAGAGGACCAACCAGACGCAGAAGAAGGCAACGCCAGGCGAAGTCAAGTCCTTGAGATATGCGGCCAAGGAACTGCGCTCCAGTGGTGTCGGCGGCAGTGTTCTGGCGCAGACGGAGAGTATTGCTGTTGCCGCGGCGGTAGCCAACAGCGCGAATCGGAACTCGACTGCGCTGAGCAAGTAGCCCGCACCCGCAGTCCCGGCCGCCATTCCGGCAAAGCGAGCGGCCTGATATGAGCCCACCCTGGCGACGGTTCGCTGCCCATCGTCGCTCTTGAGCACGTGTATGTCGAGGCTGTATCGGAATGTGGAATTAGCAACATTCAAGAGCAGAAAAGCTGCGGCAAAGGGCACGAAGGAATCCAATCCGGCCAACAATGTGAACCCGACGGCCTGCACGGCCAGGCTCAGTGCCACCAGGTGCCTGGCCAGAACCCGGTCACTGCCAATTCCCGCAGGGAGAGCAGCGAGAACCCCAGCCATCGCCTGTAGGGCGTAGAGGATACCGATCTCGGCACCGTCGAACCCCAGCTCTTCGCTGAAATAGACGGTGAGGAAGAAGTTCCCCGTGGCGGTACTGAATGCAAAGAACCCAGCCAGCACTGACGGCAGTCGAACTCCCAGCGATGTGGCCCTTTCCTGCATTAGTCGTCTCCTAGCCGTCTCCCCGCGGCAACGGAAGAGCATCCTTTGGACACATACGGTTGGGGAAGCAGATTGGCCATGGACCGATCCGTGCGGAGTCAAGTGCCCGCATCGGCCGCAGTATACGCGAGCGTCAGCGAAAGGCAACGGCCTACCAGCGGCGATTATGGAAGCGGCTCGGCTGCGGACGGGGCGTCCTATGGACGCTCCCGCGGGTACGTGGGGCGCGGGGTGCAGAAAGCCGGGAAAACTGACTGCGCTTTTACTGCAACTGCACGTGCCCGGGGTGCCCGGAGAGCTGGCGACGGAAGAGATTCTCCAGGACAACTGCTTGTGCCCGTAATCATTGCTCAATTACGAAATTTTGAGCTTAAGGCTGCGCTCGTCCCGATATAGACAGTGAGGGTTCACTTGAGTCCCCGACCTGATGGAGGAAGTTGACATGCGGATAGCGAGACACCTGCAATTGCCGGCAAAATCAGCTTTTCACTACATGTGGCGCTGCATCAACGGAGAGATGTTCATGGAAACAGTGCCCCTGAAGATTCTGTTTCTCGACAGCTTCTTCAAGTTCTTCGGGCGAGCCCGGGGAAAGGTTCTTGTCTACTCCTTCTGCGTCATGTCGAATCACTTCCACATGGCTGCCGAGTTGCTCGCCAAGGCTCGCTTTCTGTCACTCTGGGCGAGGGCTGGCAACTCTTCAATAGCGCAGAAGCTCAATCGCATCCTTGGACGCCGGGGACCCGTGGGTCAGGACCGGCCCAAAACAGTTGTAGCGGAAGACGCCGGGGCCCTCAAGCGGATCATGTTCTACCTGGACTGGAACCCCGTTGAGGCCGGCATGGTCGACCATCCCTCAAAGTACCTGTACTCGAGCTACAATTACTATGCCTATGGTCATGAGAGCCGTTGGACCAAGCACTTGACGCAACCGCAGTGGTACATCGACCTCGGTGACACGCCAGCTTCTCGCCAGCATGAATACCGCCGTCAGTGCGACGCCTACTGGCTTGACAAGCAGGAGCGACTTGCAGAGCGAGAGGCGGATGACGGTTGGGGGGTGGGTACCGACAAATTCGTTGGGAACCGAACGCGACTGATGAAGGCAATGCAGCGCCAGCAGCGCCGTGGAGATATTCCTCGTCGTCAACTCACGAGGATGGCAGCTCGGCTGACGGAAGTTGGCGCTTCCGCTGCGTCTCCTCAAGGAAACCCGGGGCGTCCGCGGGGTCCGGAACCGGCGTCAGCGGGATAATGGTCGGCACAGAACAGTTCTTCACCGCCGCTGGCGTTGCGCAGTCTCTACGCTCCCGGCTACATTCCTCCGATGAATTCCCCGGCGCGCATTCCCTCTCGAGTCCTCGCCTGCCGGTATGCTTCGCGCAGGATGTCTTTGTACCTGGCAGGCGTCGGGATGTTCTCCAGGCGAGCGAGGGGCATTGATGCATCCGTGGAGTTGACGAGAATGGTGCCAATCTTCAGGATGCGCTCCATAGGGGTCTGCTCCATGGAGACATCGGTGATCCTGAACAGCTCGATCTCTTCCTGCTTGCGGCCGACGAGACCAGTTTGGATGAAGAGCCGCTGGGAAGTAAGGCGATATGTGATGGAGCGAGTCTTGTAGAAGACTTGCCACGCAAGATAGAGGAACACAGCAAAAGGCACGAGTGCCATAGGTCGTCCGTACTGAACATCCCATGCCAGGATAAGCACTAACAACGCTGCAAGCGCGAAAACGACTGCCCCGGCAGCCGTACCAGCGAAACCACGCCGCACCGGATGCAGCAGGAAGAGGTCCCCCTCAGGCAGAGCTGGGGACGCACCTGCCGGTGCTTGCACAGGGTCGTCAAGCAGTTGGGCCATGAGCGGCTTTGGCGGGGCATTGGGGACTTGCAGCGGAGCGCCGCATCCGGTGCAATCAACCGTTGTTCCAATAACCTCTGGCTCACCTTCATTGATTGCCTCGCAGCCTGGACATTTGAACCTTACTGATGCCATGTTGCCCCTCCGGTAGTCTGGCTGATTGCCTTCGCTAAAGCGTAGCACACTCCCCATGAACTCGACAATTGGTTACGTGCTACCGGCGCGAGGCTCGACTCCAGAAGTGTGGCCGAACCGTGGGCGGGTCATTTCCCTAGCGACGTTTTTTGGGCCCGCCCTGACCACGGCTCTTCTTGCGGGGCTGGTCGATGAGTGCAGTGCCGACGGTGGCAACACTGACCTCCCGTCCCTCGAGGTTCAGGTCACCTTGTGCGAAGGAGTCCATGACGCTCTGCACCTCATCGCGGGGTACCTCGAAGTAGGCCTGCTTGTCGACGATATTGATCTTGCCAATAGTGAACCGAGCCTTACGGTTGGCGGCGTTGACGAGGTTCAACAGCAGAGGCGGCGTCAGACCGTTGAGATTGCCCACGTTCATCACCAGGCCGGCCATGTCCTGCTTCTTACGCGGGTCACGACCAGCTCCTCTTTCAGGACGTTCGGGGCGTCCCTGGACCGGTGACCTCTCCGGGCGCGCCTGCCGCTCCGGGCGCTTCTGCGGCCGCTCGCCGCGCCCCTGAGGCTCTTCATCTCGCTCCCGACCACGACGGTGCTCTCGCGTCGGAACGCCTGCGTTCAAGTCGGGAGCAGCGCGATAGAAATGCAACATGCGATGCATTTCCACCGAGACAAACCGCTTAACCAGTTCCTCCCTGGATACGCCTTCCAACAAGGCGCACAGCTCGTCAAGGTGCCGGTCTATCAATCCATGTTCGCTCGCGTAGTCCCGCACCCGCTCCACCAGACTAACCAGACGGGAGCGGCTGATTTCCTCACCGGTGGGTACCGGGCGCCGCGTGAATTGCTTGCCAACAACTCGTTCCAGTTGCCTGATTTTGGACTGCTCACGCAGGTGAATTATTGCGACTGAAACGCCCTCCTTCCCCGCCCGTCCGGTTCTACCGCTACGATGGGTGTAGGCATTCAGTTCATCAGGCAAATTGTAGTTGATGACGTGGGAGAGATCCTCGACGTCGAGGCCCCGGGCCGCGACGTCGGTGGCCACGAGGATCTGCACGTGACGATTCCGAAACTTCTTCATCACACTGTCACGCTGCATTTGTGAAAGGTCACCATGCAGTGCCTGAGCGTTGTACCCATCAACGGTTAGTCGGTCAGCCACCTGCTGCGTTTCGATACGAGTACGGCAGAAGACGATGCCGTACATGCGGGGATAGATATCAACGATGCGTCGCAACGCGGCGTATCGGTCCTTGGCCTGAATAACGTAATACTCGTGGCTCACATTCTCCGCCCCAGAGTTACGTGTTCCCACCGTGACCTCCACAGGAGAGGACATGTACTTGCGGGAGATCGTCGCAACCTCTCGAGGCATCGTCGCGGAGAAGAGCAGAGTCTGGGCACTCTCCGGAACGGTGGAAAGAATGGCCTCGATGTCTTCCTCGAAGCCCATGTTGAGCATTTCATCTGCCTCGTCAAGGACGACCCTCGCTACTTTCGAAAAGTCAACTCGCTTGCGGCGCAAGACATCAAGCATGCGGCCTGGCGTAGCGACGACGACCTGCACCCCCCGCTCCAGGGCCGCGAGTTGTGGTTTGATGTCGGCGCCGCCGTAGACCGCGAGTACGCGCACTGCTGGCAGGGAGGCGGCGAAGCTCTGTAGGTCCCGGGTAATCTGCATACACAGTTCACGGGTCGGACAAAGGACCAGCGCCTGCGGCACGGAGCTGTCCAACTCCAGCAACTGGAGCAAGGGCAGTCCGAAGGCCGCGGTCTTGCCGGTGCCTGTCTGCGCCAACGCCACAACGTCACGGTCCCCCGCAAGCAAGACAGGGATCACTTCTTCCTGCACAGGCGTGGGCATCTCGAAACCAAGTTGGGAGATGGCTTGAAGGAGTTCGGGGCTCAGCCCCAGGTCAGCAAACATCATGTTGTTCCCCTGTGTTCATTTGCAGGAACCCAGAATACCGATCTCTATCCTGCAACTAAACATCGGAGCCCAACAATCAGGACGTGGGCAAAATGCGTTGAAACGGAGAAAATATCAACACAATTCTCCCCCCGCCCTCTCATTGTCGGGGAGCAACGGTGGCGCGGCGTCAGAGATTTTCTGCCATTTCGAGAGTCAGATCGAGGAAATCATGCCGAATATTGATGAGATTGGGCAGGGCTTCAAAGTCCAACAGGTTCACCGCTTCCGCCGAGGGCCCGGCCCGCTCCGCCGTAATGCTCTCGCTCTCTTCGATGATAATGGTCTGTTGGGGCGGTAGAGCCTGTCTGTGGGCGGAAATGCTGCATAGACATAGGGCAAACAATGCGATCTTTGGCGTGGATTTCATGTGAGGCCTCCCGGGCTAGTTCGGCGCAAGGCGTACGAGACAAGACCGGCTGGGTTCTGCCCTTACGGACAATCTTCGCCGACAAGGGTTACCAGAATGCTGTCTGTTCCAACGGCATTGCCGGCATGGTCGTGAGCTTCCAGGACAATGGGGTTTGGTCCGCACACGAGTGGCACGCTCGTTACCCACTCAGACTTGTGTGTCCAGGCCAGCGGGAGCGGCTCCCCGTCCCCCTGCCTCCAGATGGTCTGGACATCCACCCACCCGTGCCCCGCAAGGGAGGCGGCCGGGGCCTCCGTGGCAATGTCAGCCCCGCCGTTGGTGGCGATTTCGAAGGCGACCTGCGGGATGGCCTGGAGAATAGAATCGGGGGCACCGCCAAGAACCCAGGCGGCGCGGTCAACGATGAATTGCAGGTGTCCGGCGAAGTTCTGCGCTGGCAACAGTTCACCGAGTTGCTCACACCAGTGGCCCATGTACACGCCGTTGTACGAAGTTTGCATGATCTCCAGCAGATGCCCGTAGAAGATGCGGCCGTTCTCCGGTGAGGCGATCAGCCGGGCCAGGTCCTGGTTGGCAACCACCGCGTTGTTGGGACTGCCCGGGAAGAAGTCGAGATCGTGAGGAAAGTAGAGGACGCGCTGGTCCGACGGCCGAACGTAGAACATGGCATTGTGGCCACTGCCATTGCCGTAGTGATCGATGGCGCCGGGCAGAGCGGCCAGGGCAAAGGCCCGAAGCCATTGGTCCACGTCGATGTACTCCCCAGCCTGCTCCAGAAAGGCAGGACCGCTCTGCCCGAAAGACTGCGCAAAGGGGATGAGGTCATCATAGTTGTCCTGGGCCCGGTTGTTCTTGGTGAGGTAGATGAACCGGTAGGCTTCCTTGTCCGCCCCGATGTCTTTGATGGAAGTCCCCACTACGCTGTCCGGCTGCGGGAGCTTGGGACTCTCCGGGGAGCCGTCGGTGGTCGTCGTGGGGTAGTAGATGTACTCATATTCGTAGAGAGAACCGTCGCCGCCGTTCTTGAACTGAAAATCCAGCATCTGGTCGCCGAAGCGGGTGAGTTGGAGCTCCGCCGGTCCGGTATGCGCCTTCCTGGGAGCGATAACCTTGATGAGATCGCTGTACTCACTGGAAACCGCCCCGGCACGCGCCATCATGAGGTTGATGAGCATCTCGCGTTGCCCGAAGCCGACACCCTCGGAACGGTCAACCATGACGGTGGAGTAGACTCCATGGAAGGGCTGATCCGGGCGAAACTTAACGGCATAGCCGACCCGAACGGTCTGCGGTCTGCCCCGCTCACTACCCTTGAGGCGCAGCCCGACATCGTAGAACACCTCACTTTCGTCCCAAATGACCGTGGCGCCAATGGGATGATCGCTCATGAGGTTTTCGGGAGTAAAGAGCCATTGGTCATCAGCTGCCGTCACGATGATGCGCAGGGTGTGCAGAGCTGCCGGGGATTCTGGAGGGTAGTCGACCTTGAAGAGCGCCCGAGAGTCGGGACCGGCTGCGGGAAAGTCAGCCGCATTGCCGACACCGTCGATACCCTGGACCCAGAACTGGACCACGGAATTCGCAGGAGCACCGCTGATCTGCCCGACATAGCGTTCGCCTTCGTGGCTCATCGTATTGCCCTGCGGTGCCTCATTATCTACTCGGTGATAGAGAGTCAACTCGGCCACACCGTCGGGGTCGTTGGCTGCGACCGTGACCGTCACTGGTTCGCCTGGCGCCGGGACTGCAGGCCAATGCGACAGCCCGAAGTAGGTCGGTCCGATATTCTCTGCCATCACTGAATTGGGGAGACCCGGAGTACCGTTGTCAGGGGGCCGGCTGAGCACCGTTGTCTCGGCCAGCCGGTTGAAGTAGAGGCGACTGTTCAACTTGTTACATCCGGCCACCCAGCGCGCCCTGAAGCTCAGCCGATATGTCGTTCCATTGGTGATGGGTGCGCCCCCGGCGAGGGTCGTCTCGATGTGGTTATGCATGTGCCCGATGTTCCCGGTGGCCGCAATCCTCAAGACATGGTTCCCGGTATCCGCAGGGTCGACAATCACCTCACTCTTGCGATGATTGCCCAGAAGGCGCCAGCCGGCCGGGCCGGTCGCCTCAAAATTCCCATTTTGGACTCGCTCCAACGCCATGCCCTGGGGGTCTTCCAGGAGACTTACGTCGTCCACCAGCACGACTCCATCGTCGAGGAGCCCGAGGATCAACTCGTGCCAGGTTCCGTCGGGCCCTACAGCAGACGGCTCCGCCAGTCCCTCGATGACCACCGTTTCCCAGCCATCGATGCCCGGTTCGATGCTCGCCCCCCAGGCTTCTGGGCGCGAGTTGTCGGCCCTGGGGTCGCGCAGTTCAATGGTGGAGCCTCCCCCGTCGGCCCAGGCGGGCCAACTCCCACCTTCGAAGTATCGCACCTGGTCCACGACATTGCCGCAAAGGTCTCGCAGCACCAGCCGCTCATAGGAGTTGGCCAGCTTCCCGGCATAGCTCCCCAGGACGGTGACATCAGGATGGGCGGCGGCGAAGGCTGCGGCATCTCTGGCCACCACGAGAAAACCGCCTGGGGGCAACTCCATGGCTGGTGGGAACTGGTATTCAATCGCATCCACCAGGGACCATCCGCCGAGGTCAACGGGCATCGCACCGAAGTTGTGCAACTCGATCCACTCTTCATTCGACTCTACGTCCGTCCCATCCGCACCGGCGGCCGGCGCATGGTTGTACATGACTTCGTTGATAACTATGGACGGCAGGTCGAGCGCCGCATTCGGCAAACCAGGCGACTGCGGACCGGGAAAGAACCACTCCCCGTCACCGGCCAGGCGGGCCTGCGGATCGGGTGATATCCTCACACCGTCCAGGACCTCAGCTTTTGACGCCGAGTAGAGGAAGAGAACGGCACCTGCCTCGACGTCAAATCCGAGCTGTTGCGCACTGACCACGGCCAACTCGCCGGGTTCGAGCCAGGCGGTCGGCAACACCGCCTCGGCCCCGTCAGCGGAGGCGACTGTCATCTCTTCGAGATTCGCGGTGGCGCTGCCGGTATTGGTCAACTCCAGCCAGAATCCCGCACCGCCGGCCGCGGCTTCGTTGAACCTGACCCCCGAGCCGCCGCCGGCAATAGCGGCCGGCCAGACCTGTGCCATCAATTGCGCGCCGAAGGCCATGGTGCCGTCTCCCGCCTCGGCCTGATGAACTTCTGCGGCGAGCACGTTTACTCCTGGTTGCAAAAGAGCGGCAGGCAGTTGATGGCCGGTTGACGCGTTTGGTTCGGCGACCTGCTGAGCTGCTGGAGTGTCTGGACCCACGGGCCCATCGGGCATATTGAGCCGCAGCACCTCGACACCATTCAAGTAGAAGACCGCGCCGTCCTCGACCAAGGCGCTGAGCCACAGAGTGAGTTGCTCAGACCCGGGCGGCAGCATGAACTCCGTGCGGAAATAGGTGGTGATCGGGGCCTGGCTGATCTCTGTCTCTCCAGGAGGGTGCAACAGCGGCTTCACAGTGCGAAAGAGGGCGTATGTCTGCTGGGAGTTCGTCATGGACAGGCTGTCGAAAGTATCCGACCAGATATATTTGGCATCCGAGTCGAAGGAACCCGCCACCGCCCAACTCCAGGGATTCGAACTCTTGTCCGCCTCGGCTGCAGGGGGCGCCCAGGAGTCGCTGTCGTTGGCCGTCTCGATCAGTCCCTGCATTTCTTCGAGGCCGGGCGGCGAGTCACTGAGAGAACCACCCGGACTGCCATCAGCAGGGCCAAGGGTCCACTGAAACTCGGAGGCCGAAGTGGTGACCGGGCCATCTGGCAACGCCAATTCCCCGATCAGCATCTGGGGCCCCCCGTCCCCTCCCGGAGCTTCCCACGCGGCAACGTAGGCGTGGTCGTTCGGGTCGACGTCGAAGGTGAAGTCTTCCACCGCGCTCCAGTCGCCGATAGCATCCCGCCCAATCAATGTGAGGCCGGCACCATCTGCTGCTCCGGTGTAGAGCGCGAAGAAGTTGTCCGCGGTAAATCGGGCGGCAATGGTTTGCGTAGTGACGAGAGGTGCCCCCGCGAAGAAGTTCGCCGGTCCGTCCAACCAGCCGGCGTCGTCGAATGCCACGGCGGGCCAATTGGCGGGCGGCCCCTCCCCGGTGGCGAGGTAGGCCCATACGGCATCATCCGGGACGAGCGTGGTCCATGTCGGCGGCAGTGCCAGGTTGGGAAAGTTCTCCGTGCCCGTCGTTCCGCCGGGAGCACCACTTCCACGCCACTCCTCAGCCAGTTCGCTGGAGTGGGTCGGGGTAACTTTGGCCAGCGAGGACCCGGATCCTGCGGCAGTCACGGGCCACGGGTAGTCGTCGGTGTACTTCATGGTATCCATCAGGCGGTCGCTGTTGCTATAGAGTTCGAGGGTTCCACCGGTGGGCGGAATCGTCCCGGACCAGGGGCCGAGGGCAACTGTTGCATCGCCCAAATCCGGGTTTGTGGGGTCAGAGGAGATGACCAGGTACTCTCCGGGGGGGATCATCGTCCCGTCGGGGAAGGGGAAGTAGATTGCCCCATCAAGGCGCCAGCCCGAGATGTCCATGTCGATGGAGAAGGGGTTGTGCAGCTCCACCCAGGTCACGACGGCATCACCGGCGGGACGATACATGACCTCGTTGAAGACGACGGTGCCACCGGCGCCAGCAATGCTTCGAGACCACGGTTGCGGGCTTTCCTCGACGCAGGAAGCACTCGGTTCCGGGTCGTCGGCGACATCTTTATGGAGATCGACATCCGGGTCCAGGGCCAGATCAGCCACCTGGCCGAGGTCCGGCGTCAGTTCAGCATCGAAGAGCAGAGCGGAATCTGTTTCGACGACGTCATCGTGGTTCTCGCCCCCATCGTTCCCGGTGGTTGCGTCGGGAGGGGACCAGACGTCAGGAATCGAGCCCGTGTCAGTATAGAGAATTGCGGTACCCTGACCGCCGCCACAACCCAGCAGCAGGCCGTAGAAGACCACCATGAACCGGTACTTGCACGACAGATCCGTCTTCAATGGCACCTCCAATTGCTCGGCACCATCGTACCCTCGGGGGGCCGGTGGCAAGCCGATGGCCAGGAAAGAATCAGAAAATCAGCGTCCGCACACCGGCTCCCCACCATTGTTCGTTGGTCTCCTGGAGGACCTCAAGAACCTTTCCTGTGCTGGTATCGAGGATGACAATATCGCCCCCCTCGTCGAAGGCGAAGGCCTTACCGGTCCAGCCCGCCAGACCGAAGACCGAGCCGTAGCCAGAAAGAGGCCCGACCTCTTTGATCACCTGACCGGTGGCGGGATTCAGTTCCACGAGTACGTCGTCCCATTCCCAGTCCTTATTGGCGGCGGCGTAGGTACCGGCTCCGACAATGGAGTAGGCATCGCCGCTCGACGAGTACGGGCCGCCAAAAGAACCAAGCTTCGTGGCATTAACCGTCCCGTTGGCCATGTCCAGGCGGTACCAGCCACCATCACCCGAGATGCCGACAAGCACATCCTGATCGGGGTCGATGACGCCCTGGGGCACCATGGTCAGGCCATTGAAGCTGTCGGGCAGGGCCCCCAGTTTCCAGCATTCGACGGTCTGGGGATGGCAGGTGTAGATGTCATCGAAGGTGACGCCATAGAGCACGCCCCAGCGGTCCATAGCGATGTCGGTCATCTCGCCGCCTTCCCAGGCGGGCCACTCAAAGTCCCCGATCAGGCTGATGGCATGGGACTTCACGTCAAGCTTCCACAGCGTCGAGGCGGTGTGCATGTAGACAGACATTGCGCTGCCCGTACCTGGCCGAATACCGTCGTTGGGAAATGGGTCGAAGGCATCGGGGATGGAGTCGTTGTCCTGGTCGAGAGGATCCGGGGGAACGTCGGGGAACGTGACTGTCTCCGGCGCAACCAGCGTCTCCTCCGAGCTGCCCAGGTCTACGGCTTCAACTTCCGTCCACGGCAGGTCGATGAGCGCCGAATCCTGCGTTCCCGGGAGCGCATCAACGTTGCCGATGACAACGTCCACTGAACTGATTTCGGCCGCGACGTCAAGCTCTGGCTCACTGCTGCCGCCACATCCCAGAGCACAGACCAGCGCCGCCAGCAGGCAGTACCGGTTTAGCGCCACATGGACCACGCGATTCATGCTCTGTCACCTCCAGGTGGTCGGGGGCTCACCCGGCAACGGCGGCCTGGACCTAGTCCGCTTTCCAACAGCAGTGTCAGCCACATTGCCGCAGCATGTCAAATGCTGGGTGGAAACCTGCTGTCCTTTGTTCAGGGGGTGTAGCAGAGAACACCTTCCAGCACATAGCCAACACTCTGGGCTGCGGACCACTCCTCCGTATTGATGGAGACGAAGTGGTCTGAGGCCTGGGCGTTGTAAAGGCGTCGCAGGGCATGGGGGGTTTCGGGGCTGGCGTTGGCTGCGCAGTATCCCAGTATTCCCTCGCTCTGGTAGGCCGGTGCTCCTTCGTTGGGCGAAGTGCTCTGCAGGTGATTGACGCACCCGCTACAGTAGAGTTGGTAGAGGGGGATGAGACCAGGGCCCTCGCCATCGAACAACTCGAATTGCGCACCCTCGAAGGCGTACCCCTGCGGTGGGTTCGGGGAGGTGCCAAACATGTGGTCCTGGTTCCCGCCAGAAAGGAAATAGCGGTAGATGGTGACGGTGTCGGGAAGGCAAGGCTGTGGTGCGTGCAGGCATTTGCCTGCGGCGCAGGTATCTGCCGTGCAGGGGTCTGAGTTGTCGCAATCGGCGTCGTTCTGGCACTCTGGAGGCACCTCCCCTAGGGTGATCCGCGTACGGGCGATAACCCGGGAGTTGCCGTCGGTATCGGTAGCCACGACTTCCAGGAGATGGGGGCACGGCGACAGTCCGGTGGTCGAGACCGAGTGCGAAAAGCCGACCAGCCCGCACTGGCTGTATCCGGGGTACATGGCGCAGACGTCTGCGCGCTCCGTATTCAGCGGCAGCGGGGCGAATTGCTGGCCATCCACCGTCATCATGAGCGATGCGACTCCCTTGTTGTCCAGGGCCCAACCACTGACGGCCATGTTCTCGCCCACCTGGGCATCGAGAATCGGCGACTCGAGGGTTCCAAAGGGAGGCAGCGTTGCGTCGAGGCCCTTAATTATCCCAGCAACGGTATCGTAGCCGCCCAGCACCAGGTAGGCCCGGGCTCGAACGGTAGCCAGCGCCGGAATGCCAAAGGCAAACACCGAACGGACGTTGTTGAAGACGCCGGCCTTCTGCCACCCCTGGAAGCCGGTAAGCCGATTCTCGTAGTAGATGGCAACGCCATAGTCGAGAGTTCCGTTCTGCAGCGTGGCCCACCCCCCGTCACTGCTGAAATTCTTCACGAAGAAACCGTCGTTGGCGGGCTGGTCAATGGCGATCTGGTTGCCATCCGAATCGAGCAGGACATTGAGGTTGGCAGTGCCATTCTTGCCGTAGACGGCGTAGAGCGTGGGGAACTCCTGGTGGGTCACGACATGGTCGATCGCCGCCAGGTTCTCGACGGTCATCTGCATTTCCACCACGTGGGTGGAAACAAAACGCAAACGCTGGGTGTAGAGTACATCCGCCACAAGCTGCTTCTTGTTCGGGTCATTGCAGCCACCATCGCTGCAATCGGCCATCTCCCAATCGGGGTTCCAGTGGCGGGGTTGCACTCCTGCTTCGAGGACTCCCGGTTCGGCATTCACCCACTTGATACCTGAGCCGATATTGCACTGGTTGCCGCCTTGCACCGGGTTCCATCCCAGGTAGGTGATGCTTGAGGGGCAGGCAGCCCCAGGATTGGTCTGACAACTGGCGTTCCAGGCGCAGCCCTGCATGATCCGGGCGGCATCGTAGAAGGCAACCTGTACCTCACGACCGGTATCGTTGGCGTCGATAGTATTGGACAGGTTCATGCCGGGGCCGGCCTCGGTCATGCCAAAGAAGACAATTGTCGCGCCCCACTCCCGGCGGGTACCCACTTTGAGGTAGCCGGTACCATCGAAGAGGTAGTCATCGGTGAAGCCATTGGCGGTAATTGTTTCGGTCTGCCCGGCGGGCGACATGGCCGGCAGGGGCTCCGGTGCGGCAGGAGCCGGCTTCGGCACGGGCAAGCAGATTCCATTGTTGACGCAGAGTCCGTTGTCACACTCGTACCCGTTGGTGCAGACTCCGCAGTTCCCCCCACACCCGTCGTCACCACATTCCTGGTCGGAGCAATCTCCCGGGCAGAGATCCGGCGTGATATCGGCGGGCTGCTGTGCGACGTCTGCCGCAACTATATCGGCAAGATCGGACATGACATCCAAAGGCACCTCTTGCACATCGATGAAGACAACTTCGGTGCCATCAGCGGCAACATCTAGGGGCGGAACAACAGTCTCCGCCGCCGGCGCGTCCCCTGGTCTAGTGGCAACATCTTCTGGGTGCGAGCCCCCTTCACTGATTGTGTTGTCCGCAATGGTATCGGCACCGGCCAGCAAATCCGCCGCCGGCAAATCGGGGCCGTCCAACGACGGGCCCGAATCTGACTGGACTTGTGAAGCAGAAGAGCAGGCAATCGCAATGGACAGAGTTCCCACAAGAAGGAAGAGAAGCAACTTCCGCATGGTGTCCTACCTCCCTACCGTCGCCCACTAACCGGCATGGCTCAAATCAGGCTATTTCCGCCAGTTGGTTCGCGTCTTGTGCAGATAGAACTGCTCGACCTTCGTTCTCGCCCACGGCGTCTTGCGCAGAAACTTCAGGCTGGATTTGACGGACGGGTCGGAGGTGAAGCAGCGGATCTTGATTGCCTCTCCGAGGGTTGCCCAACCGAGCTTCTCGGACAATTCGGTAACTATATGTTCCAGGGTGAGGCCGTGCAGCGGGTCGTTGGAATGCATAGGGTCGGTACCTAGCAATCTGGATCGGGCAGCGGACATTCGAGATTGCA
>CALGBT010000237.1 GCA_937884235.1 uncultured Pseudomonadota bacterium | reverse complement strand
CTCCGACTCCGGCATTGCCGATGACGATGTCAGGCACTCCCAGCTCCCCAAGGACCTGGGATGCCGCGGTCTCCATGCCGGCGCGGCTGGCAACGTCGCCGGGTAGCACCAGGGCTTCGCTGCCGGCAGCGCGACACTCCCGTGCCAGCTCCTCGAGGGCCTCCACTCGTCTCGCCATAAGCACCAGACTGACCTTCGCCGGAGCGAGGTAGGCTGCCAAATCCCGTCCGATACCAGATGATGCGCCAGTGATGACGATTATCTTGCCTTGATAGTAGTCGTGGTCTGCTTGCTTCATGGTCCCCTCTTACGACGCACTGCGTCTAGAATACGCCATCGTGGCCACCATTGGAAGCAGGACTTCTTCCTCTTGACTTCCGGCCGTCGCTTCCCCAGATTGAGGCATGTGTGTGCAGTACAATAGAGGAGGGCAGGCTTATGAGAAGGGACGTATGCGTGGCACTCATGCTGCTGCTTCTGGGGGCTCTGATGCTGCCCCTGCAGACGGCGGTCGCTGATGAATCGACAGTGGTTCTGGAAGAGGTTGCGGCATCCACCAGACAATGGACCGGAATCTCCATTTCCAAGAGCGGCCGCACCTTCGTTTCTTACCCCCGTTGGACCAAGGGACTACCTCACTCGGTGGCGGAGCTTGATGCCGCGGGTACTCCAACTCCTTTTCCCACCAGAGAATGGAACAGCTGGACAGGCATTGAAAACCCCGGGAAGCGCTTCATTGCGGTCCAGAGCATCTTCATTGATGCTGACGATCACCTCTGGGTGCTGGATACTGGCAATCCTGAGTTCAAGGGCGTCATCCCGGGCGGTGCGAAGCTGGTGGAGATCGACCTTGCCAAAGCAGAGGTCCTCAACACCTTCCTCTTCCCGCGCACCGTTGCGCTGCCTGACAGTTACCTCAATGATGTGCGGGTCGATGCGCGCACGAGGACGGCTTTCATTACCGATTCAGGGAATGGGGCAATTGTAGTTGCCTACCTGGCCACTCAGCGTTACCGGCGGCTCCTGGACAATCATCCGTCAACGCATGCGGAGCCGGACCTGACCATCACCGTGGCAGGTTCCCCGTGGCTGCGAGATGGCAAGACTCCACAGGTGCATGCGGACGGCATCGCCCTCGACACGGCCGGCGACATGCTTTACTTCCAGGCGCTGACGGGCAAGAAGCTCTACAGAGTTTCCACGCTGGTGCTCAGGGACCCCACTCTGGATGATGCTGCCGTCGCCGCCCAGGTGCAGGAAGTGGCCGAGGTGGGCCCCAGCGACGGTCTCCTTTTCGGTCCATCTGGCAAGCTCTACCTCTCCTCCATTGAGCAGAGCGCCATCCGCACATTGTCTGCCGACGGCAAGCTCGCGGTGCTAGCTACCGGTGACGAAATCTCCTGGCCCGACTCCTTCTCCGCTGATGCTGAAGGGCGGGTCTACTTCACGACCTCGCGCATCCACGAAGGCAAGGCGCCAACCACGGTCTACAAGATCTTTCGCCTATCGCAATAGCCGGAGCCAGAATGCCTGAACTCCCCGAAGCCGAGACCGTTGCACGTCAACTTTCCAGGTACCTATCCGGCAAGACTATTACGAGGGTTGCGGTCTTTGCGAAGCGGTTGCGCGAGCCATTGGATCTTGCCAGCCTGGCGAGGGTGACCGTTGGCAACAAGGTGGAGGGGACCAGACGACGTGGCAAGTTTATCTTCGTTGACGTCGGCGGCGGGGGCACCGTGCTCCTCCATCTGGGCATGAGTGGGACCTGCCGGGTCTGCCCGCCGGGGACGCCTCGGGGGCGTCACGAACACGTGGTTTTCGACCTTGATTCCGGCGAGAGTTGGCGCTACGTCGACCCCCGCAGATTCGGCATGGTCACCGCCTCCCCGGTGCGGGA
>CALGBT010000236.1 GCA_937884235.1 uncultured Pseudomonadota bacterium | reverse complement strand
AGACGTGCTGTTCAGGGGACGTATCGGACTCTGGTCCCCCCCTTCCTCGGGGGTCTGAAAGCGGGCCTGCAATATGAGCCTTCTCGTCGCCTCAGTTCAGCAGCCCTGTTCGACTTCTCAGACCATACCGTTCTGCTAATGCTGGGCTTTGGCGTCGCTGGAGACCTTTGGCACCCCGGGGGACGAGAGACACCGGATTGGAATCGAGTGGACTACGGCCTGGAGGCCGGTGGGGACGGGTTTGACGAACGCTTGCAGGATTTGCTTCGAGCCGACGAGGAGTCCCAACGAGGGTCTTCTTGCCTGGAGTAGTGACCATGGGTTTGGAAATGAAGAGTGATGGACCGAGTGGACGATGGATGGCGGTGTTGCGAGATGCTGTGGTGGCAGGCCTACTGCTTGCCGGCCTCGGGATGGTGGCCAATGCTGTTAGACCTGACGGCATCTCGGTTGTTGCGCAGAACGAATATGAAATCCTTGTCCCTTGTCCAGAACCGCTGGGCGAGGTCTATCCGTTGGAGCCGAATGAATTGTTAGCGGCCGGGACGCTTGTGGTCGATGCCAGGGAACCAGCAGAGCATGCTGCGTGGCACTGGCCAGATGCTGCTAACGTACCCTTCGACTTCCTCGACCCTGTGCCCGCTGACACGGTGGCGGAGTTCATCCGCACCGGCGCCCGACAGATCGCTGTCTATGGCGATGGGGCTGACCCGGATTCGGGACGGGAGCTAGCGCGAGAACTGGCTGGCCGGGGCGCTCGCAACGTCTACTTCGTGCCAGGCGGGGCCCCCCGCCTGATGAGCCTTTCTGGAGGTACCCCGTGAGCCGAAAGTGGTGGAGCAGAAACAGGGACTGGTGGGGACATGCCTGGCTGGCGCTGCCGGCCCGCATCTACCTCGGGGTCGTGTTTCTCATGGCGTGTTACCACAAGGTGCTTCACCCCGACCAGTTTGCACTTGACGTGGCAACGTACCAGTTCCTGCCGCTCGTCTTGATCAACATCTTTGCAATTACTCTGCCCTGGGTGGAATTGGGCAGTGGGGTGATGCTGGTGGCCGGCTGGAAGAGCCGGGCAGCGTCATTGCTGGTGGCCTTGATGATGGCGGCATTCATGGTCGCGCTGGCGTCCGCGCTGAACCGCGGACTCGACATGTCATGCGGTTGCTTCGCGTCCAGCGCGGTGGCGGAAGAGGATGCAATTTCCTTCATGACCCTGCTTCGGGACGCGGTTTGGCTGCTGCTGGCCGTGTATGTGCTGTATTTTGACCGGCGGCCGATTGGTATTGAGAGACTTCTGGGGCTCGGAAAGTGGGGGCGGTCCAAGAGAGAGGACGTGGTGGAGGTATGACGATGATGATGAGATACTTCGGGATGTTGGCGGCAGCCATCATATGTGCGACGGTTATGCCGACATCGGGTGTGGCGGCCTGGCCAGAGCAGTGCAGTCAACTTGAGGCCAGCGGGCAGACTAGAGCTCGAGAGCTCATGTCGGAGCTATATCCCCATGACTGCTGCGACGACACTCTGTGGAATTGCCTGCAGCAGACCACACCATCGCGACTGGTCTGGCGGCTCGCCTCCGGGGTCTGCTTCCGGCTGGCGAAAGGCGAATCTGACAAAGACATCAAGCGGGAGTTGGAGAAGCGGACGGCTGCCATGATGTCGTCGGGGGCGCAAGCCACAATTGGAGTCGCCGACCTGGCCTGGGCGGGTGACCCGGCGGCGCCAGTGACGGTTGTCGTTTACACGTGTGCCCGCTGCCCCTACTGTTCAAAGTCTGTGCCAGAGATGTATGAGGCTGTGGTCAACGGCTCGCTGAAGGGCAAGGCGAAGCTGGGAATCCGCTTGTTTCCGGTGAAGAGCCATCCCGGCTCCAAAGAAGGGGCGATGGCCTTCGAGGTGGCCCGGGCCAGCAAGACCTTCTGGCCATACGTTCTTCTCGCCTACAAACGGTTCGACTCATTCAGTGAGTCGAGTTTGTTGGACTGGGCAGTGGAAATCGGTCTCAAGCGGGAGACGTTCGCCTCAGAAATGAGTGCGAAGTCGACCCGGGACCGGGTGGTAGCGAGCAAGAAGGAAGGACTCAGAAACCAGGTGGAGGCAACGCCGACCTACTTCATCAACGGGAGGCTCTACGGAGCGGACTTGAAGACGTGGGCGCTGTCGTGCGCCATTCTGGAGGAGTACGACCGGGTAACAGGCAATCTCTGCCAGCCCGAGTAGATAGCTTTCGGGGAACCAAC
>CALGBT010000235.1 GCA_937884235.1 uncultured Pseudomonadota bacterium | reverse complement strand
GCACGCCTGAGAGGATTCGAACCTCTGACCTGCGGATTAGAAGTCCGCTGCTCTATCCAACTGAGCTACAGGCGCCCAATCTCCAGCGCCCGCTGGACGGGCCTTATTCTATAAAGTGTCCGCTTTGAGGTGTCAAGCATTTTCATCCCCCTCGAAAACGAACCGGGCACGCACCTCTTCTTCAGCCTCTTCTGCCGCCAGAGCCGCCACTTCCCATCCGTCCATGAGGTCTTCGAGCACGCGCCGCAATTGCGCCACCTGACCAGCCTTTTCCCGCGCTTTCTCTGGAGCTGACAGGTAGATCTCAGGATCACCCAACTCCTGCTCCAGGGCGGCGATGGTCCCTTCACACTCCTCTATCTGCGCTTCCAGCGCGGCGGCCTCGTCCTGGAGTGGACGGACTTCCTTGAAGAGCACCTGGCGCATGTCCGCTTCACGTCGCTTGCGGTCTCGTCGATCGTCGCGGGGCGTGCGGTCAGCGGGGGGCATCGCACTGCCACGGGGGGCTTGCTGGGCAGACGCCTCGACCACCGCCTGCCCACGCTTCCAGACGTAGTACGAGTAGTTGCCAGGGTACTCCTCCACGCCCTGCGGGCCGAGTTCCAGCACCCTGGTGGCCACGGCATCAATAAAGCGCCGGTCGTGGCTGGCAAAGAGCAGAGTGCCGTCGTATTGCTGGAGAGCGTCTTCCAACATCTCCCGGGAGGCAATGTCCAGGTGGTTGGTGGGTTCGTCCATGATCAGCAGGTTGGCGGGACGCAGCAAGAGCTTCGCCAACGCCACCCGACTCTTCTCCCCCCCTGACAAGACGGTGATCTTCTTCTCTACATCTTCGCCGGAAAAGAGAAACGCCCCCAGCAAGGAGCGCAGTTGCGAGAGCGTCTCGTCACGACTCACTGAGAAGATCTCCTCGAGGATCGTCTTCTCGGGGTCGAGGGCCTCCAACTGGTGTTGAGCGAAATAGCCCACGGTGGTGTTGTGGCCCAACTCCACCTCGCCTCCCTCGATGGCCAGGATCCCGGCAGCAACCTTCAGGGTCGTGGATTTCCCCATGCCATTGACGCCGATAATGGCCACCTTTTCCCCCCTCGGCAGCGTCACGCTGAGGTTTTCCAGCACAGTCAGGTCGCCATACTTCTTGGTCACTTGAGAGAAACGGAGAGGGTGTGCGCCGGAGCGCTCGGGACGGGGAAACTTGAAGCCGATCTCACGCCCGGTGCGCGGCGCCTCAAGGCGAACTATGCGGTCCAACATCTTGATGCGACTCTGCACCTGCTTGGCGCGGTCCTTGCGCACCCGGTTGCGGGCGATGAAATCCTCCAACTCCTTGAGCTTGCCTTGCTGGGTCCGATAGTTCTTGGCTTGATGGTCCAGCTCCTCGGCCTTGCGCAGCTTGTAGAAATCGTAGTTGCCGCTGTGTTGCCCCAGCTGTCCCCGGTCAACCTCCACAACCCGGTCCACCGTCCGATTCAAGAACTCCCGGTCGTGAGCGATAATGACATAGGAACCGGAGAAACCCCGCAGATACTGCTCGAACCAGAGCATGGAGGGCAGATCGAGATGGTTGGTCGGCTCATCGAGCAACAGCAATTCGGGCTCTGACAGGAGTAGCCGGGCGAGTCGAACGCGCATGTGCCAACCACCGCTGAGGGTCGACAGCGGCCGATCCATACCGTCGGGGGAGAACCCCAGGCCCCCCAAAATCTCTTCTGCGCGGGCACGGTGCGTGTCTCCACCCACATCTTCATATGCCGCATCGACATATGCCTTGCGTTGCAGCTCCAGGTCCGTTCCCCCTCCGGCGGCAATGGCAAGGGCAAGGTCTCTCCGCTGCTGATAGAGTGTGAAGAACTGCGGCATCGCACCCAGAACTTCGTCGATGACCGTCCCCACCTCCTGCGGCTGGATCTCCTGGGGAAGATAGCCGATACGCAGGTTCTTCTTCATTTGGATGACGCCTTCGTCCGGGGACTCCAGGTCAGCGATGAGTCGCAGCATCGTGGTTTTGCCGGATCCATTGGCGCCAACCAGACCGATGCGTTCGCGCTCACCAATGCGCATGAAGACGCTCCTCAGGAGGACCTGGGAACCATAAGCCTTACTTACTTGGACGAAATCGAGCACGATAGGCGCTGAAACCTGGGCAGGGCGTTATTGATGCTACTTGAAGACCTCTTCACGTCCAGAAGCCTTCAGTGATTCGAGGAAGCTCTTCTTGAGCTTGAGCAGACGGTCAAACTGCACCTTCGACCTGGCATCAGTATAGAGCGCGGTCGGCTTCTTGATTTCACCGTCAATGAGCATCTCAGAGAAGTCGTAGAATTTCGACTTGACCTTGTCGGAGGCAAGAGCATTGCCACCCACCATCCCCATGGCCGCTACCAACGCCAGACATACAAACGCTTTCTTCATGACAAACCTCCACATCGCATGGGGTAGGATAATGGCATGCAACGAAGGGTGCAAGCAAAAACAGACGCCACGTCGCTTCCCCGGACACTGCCAGCGAGGCCACGTCACAACTACCTACCCGATGTGCATGAAGGCATCAGCCAGAGCCTGCCCGGTCGCGCTCTTGGCAACAATGTCCTGCACGTTGTACTTCTTGCGCAGCTCCATAGCATCAGCCTGGGAGAGCCCCTTGGTATACAGTACAACCTGAATGTTCTTGGTATCCGGGTAGGCAAAAAGCAGGTCCAGGAAGGCCGTGCCATCGAAGCCCTTGGCATTAACGTCAAAAACGATGATGTCCGGGCGGTCGAGTCCAATGTGGAGTGCCGCATGCAACGGTTCCGTGAAGGACTGAATCGTATTCCCGGCGAGCACCGTCTCTGCTACCTTGACGGCCTTCTTGTCACTGTCGAGAAGGTAGATTACTTTGCGAGCCTTCTCCTCAAAGGGATAGGGCATATTGTACTTCTGGACAAAGAGTTCCAGATCCCGCCGCTTGATGCGGTAGTGCCCACCGGGGGTACGAAATGCCCGCAGCAAGCCCTTCGCAATCCAATTCTTGATGGAGGCGATGTTCGCATTGCAGATGCGCGCCGCGTCGTAGGTCGTAAATACTGCCTTGTCTTTGAAATCCTTCTTCTTCTTCTCGACCATCCTTTCCTCCGTTAGCCCCCTGCACAGCACATCCACAACACGACCACAGCGCTGCCAATGCACTTACTGCTAGGGCTTGTCCACATAAGTGAAGTATTGGAGAACCTAACAAAAGCTCAGGTGCCCCACCGCGCGAAAGATTCTAGGCTTCTCATGGCGTGAGTCAAGGAAAAAACAGCAGATGGTAGTATTGGCAGCTACGGGTCAATCAGCACGTTGCCATCGGACATCAACGGAACCACGTGCAGGACCCTCGCC
>CALGBT010000234.1 GCA_937884235.1 uncultured Pseudomonadota bacterium | reverse complement strand
AGAAGCGGAGAACCAGGATGATGGTCTCCATGGATGGTGCTTCGCCGGTAGTTGCCTTGGAAATGCCGTAGAGTGCTGCGTAGAACGGGTATGCGAGGAAGCTCGAACCCGGTGCCTTGGCTGAATAGAGCGCCCCGGCACAGTCCGGTGGCTTCATTTCGGCGTCTTCACAAACCAGGGCCTTGTCGTTGACGTAGCCCCAGCGTTCGTAAACAACTCCTTTGTCGGCGAACCCCCTACCCTTTGCCCTAGGCGTGCGCGTGCCGATGACAAATGAGCCCTCTTCCACCATGGCCGCGGTCATGTAGATACGAACCCGCTCGTTGGGATTATGAATATCGAAGAGGAATTGCGGGTAGAGATAGGCGGCACCGATTGCCACCCACAGCAGCGCAGTGCCAATACGGCCTCGCCATGGAGCCGGGGTCATCTTGCACCCCCTGGGCGATTCCAGCCGTGGTGCAAGTGCACTTTGCCGAAACTGATGGTCCCCCGTTGTTTGAGGTCTTTCAGGGCCTTCTTCAGTCGCTTGGAGAGCGTCTTCTCGCCGACTACCCACAGCCCGTCTCGGTGCCCCACGGTGAATCCAGACTTGCGGCCACCCCCGTCGCACACCAGGGGCAGTCCACTAAGGCTGCTGGCCTCGTGAACCAGGCCGGCGCGGTGGATCAGGACTATCTCGGCGGTGCCCAGGCGACGTTCGATGCGGGCAGTCGCTTTCTCCCAGTCTTGTGCAGATTGCTTCGACGGGCCGGTGGGAATCAGCGAGTAGAGCCAGATGGACGCACTCACTGTCGCTGCCGCCGCGAGCCACCAGGCAACATCAATGGAGATGTCCGCCCAGCGGGTCTTCTTGTTCATGTCTGCTGCCAACTGTGCACCAACCAGTTCTTGCAATTTATGTGCACCGCCCTACCCTGCGGCCGGTCGTTCCAGAGCCGGCACAATAGCAAACCGTGCCGGTGCGCGCAACTGTTGGATCTTCTTAGGGAAGAATGACCAGCTTGTACGACGGACCGTTGCCGCGGTGGAAGTTGATGGGTACCAGCAGACCGATTTTTGGGAGCCAGCCGTCGTTGCACTCGGGCAGTGGAGGCAGGTTCACCATGAACTCCCAGAAGCCTGAGCCGGGTTCCATGAATGGCTCCACGGAGAGAACCGGCATGGGTACCACGCCGTCGGACATGAGGCCGGGGATGTCCTCCTCCATGAGCGCCAGATCACCGGTCAGTGCGTTGTAGGCATCAACAATGGCACCGCCCAATTCGAAGACGTTGTCCCAGTTGCCGAGATCCTTAATGGCTTTCATGGTCGAGAGGGCGGCATCGACGACGTTGACAACGGTATCGCCGATGTTGGGGCTGATGAAGAGGACGACGTTATTTCCCGGCACGGAATCAAAGCCATCCACCAGTAGGGTTAGCGCCGACCCGTCATTTACCGCGTTGCCATAGCCTGGCATGTTGTATTCGATGGTCGGTGCATCAGGGCCACTGACGGAGGCATCAATGGCATCGGAAATCATGAGCATAACGGCCATAGATGCGGCGCATTTGCCGGCCTCGATGAGCAGCTTGTTGTAGGACGGCAGTGCCGACAGGGTGGCCTGGATGGCCATGGAAACCACTAGCTCTACAAGCGTGAAGCAGCCGGGACAAGGTTCTGCGCCCCACTGGTCGGCGTTGGCGAGAATCTCCTCCAGCTTGGTCATGTAGGTGCTTTGGGCCACCTGTATCTGGGCAATCACTGCGTCCCACTGCGTCCTGACCGCGTAGCGTGCGGCGTCGCTAACGTCGAGGGGGCCCAGTTCGTCAGCCTTGTCACGGATCGACGCCAGGGTCGCCTCGACGCTACCGATTTTGTCCAGGGTCGGATCGGCGGTAAGGGAGCTGATGTCGAGGTTGAGCTGCACCATCGAAGCGGCGAGTGCGGCAACGGCCTGCTGGTAGGCTTCGTCATCAGGTTTCGCTGCCACCAGTTGGTCAATGGTTGCCTGGGCTGGCCAGCCGCCGGGAGGCGTCTGGGCAACCGCAGCCACGGTTGCGCTGGCCCGGATGCGGCCTTCTTTCAGCGCCGCGAGTTTGGTCGCGAGGGTGGCTGCGTCGTCGTCCTTGACTGCGGCCAGTGCTTCGTCGAGGAGGGTGTGCTGCGTCGAGAAAGTTCCGGACAGTTGGGTCAAAGTTGGGGTCAACATGTCATGTGCGACCACGAACTCAGCCGTTCCCTCGAGGTCGTTGTCCGGGTCGGCGCAAGTGACGGTATAGGTGCCTGGTGTTGGGAAAAGGTATCCCTCTTCGGTTTCCTCGACGTCCTGGGCCGAGAAGGAAACCTCATAGGTGCCGGGGTTGTCGATTATCTCGCCTAGGCCCGAAAGAGTGCGGCAGGTCACCTGCACGGGCTTCTGGAACTTCGCTTTGCGAGCGATCGAGGTGGACATGGCCGGTTGGGCAAACTGCTGTTCTTCCTGCGGGATGTCAGTGACGACCTCGAGGGGGAGGATTTCCTCCACCAGCTCAACGGCGACGGTGCTGTCCTCTGGGACACCATCAGGGGGGGCGGCATCAGTGAACTCGCTCTCCTCTACATCGAGAATGTCTGGCGGTGGCTCCGTCGTGTCTGCGAGCCAAACATCGGGAAGATCCGTAGCTATCAGGTCGGCCCCAGCTTGACCGTTGTCGGCAAGAACGTCACTTGGCGGGAGTTTGGTTTCCTCCCCTGCATCGGCTATGGCCGTGTCGTCGGACGTGACATCGGTAGGCGGCACCGAGTCGGCCCGCCTGGCATCCACCCCCGTCAGGTCCAGGGGGGGCGCCATGTCGGCCTCCCCACGTGTGTCGGTCCCCGATTCACTGCTACTGGAACTGCATGCCGATATCATCGTCACCGCGAGTGTCAGCGCCATCCAAGTGGCTACGATTCTCATGTTGTCGGCCCCCTTGTCTTTGTTTTTTCCAGTTTTCATTATCAC
>CALGBT010000233.1 GCA_937884235.1 uncultured Pseudomonadota bacterium | reverse complement strand
TGCCTTCGAGATGGCAATCGTGGCCTCATCATCTTCCTGTCGTACCACATGGGCATAGATGCTCATCGTTATCGCGGGGGTGCTGTGGCCCAGGCGCTTACTGACCTGTGGAACAGGCAAGCCGGCTTCCAGGAGCAGCGAAGCATGTGTCAATAGCCGCCCGTCACTGGGCCACAGATGTTCGGCCAAGGTGGGCCACTTCTGGAGATGGCGCAGGGTCGATTCCTCGTGAACAAAGTGATGACGATTCGTGTGTCACGGCGTGGCAGTAGCGATGATAGGCGCCTCCTTTTCTGGGCCACGAGGGCCATGCGCGCGGTAGCTGGCTCCAGTAATAGTCACCACCTCCGCTCGATGGGTCAGACGATCCAGACCCGCAGAAGCGAGGAGAGGATCGTTGAATAGTTCGGGCCATTCTTCCAGTGCCCGATTGCTGGTCAGCAGGATGCTGCCCTGCTCGTAGCGACCATTGACGATGTCATAGAGGTCCTCTGGTGCGGGTGGGTGCAGAGACTTGAGTCCGAAGTCATCCAGCACCAACAAATCGGGGCGGAGATAGCTTTGAAACCGTCGTTCGAGGCTGTCGTCGGCGCGGCCGGCGTTGATGTGCTGGAGCATACGGTAGGTGTTGACGAAGAGGGCCGTGTAGCCTTTGCGACACGCCTCGTGCGCCAGAGCTTGAGCAAGGTGCGTTTTTCCCACCCCAGTCGGGCCGCAGAGAAGCACATTTCGCTTCTGTCGGATGTAGACGCAGGCAGCCAGGTCCAGGATCTGCTGGCGATTGACGGCTGGATTGAAGTCGAAGTTGAAAGCTTCCAGAGACTTGGTTGTGTGGATTCCCGCCCGGCGAATCCGAAGACCAAGTTGCTTTTGTGCGCGTCGTTCCACCTCATCCTCCAGCAACCGAGACAGGAACTCGACGTAGGTCCAGCGGCCATCGATGGCTTGCTGGTTGCGGACTTCCATCGTTTCCAGGATGCCCGAGAGCCGCAGCCGCTTCAAGTGTGGGACCATTTGGTGAATCATCTCCATGAGCCCCCTCCTTGCAGGTGACCGACGAGCTCCGTGGGCGTACGCACAAAGGTGTGGGCTGGAGGAGCAGATTTGGTAGCTGGAAGTTCCTCCGCATCCAGGCCCTGTTCCAGGATGCGCTTGACGGTCATGTACGCGGGATCATCAAAACGCATCGCCCGGCTACAGGCCACTTCCAATCGTTGCGGGCCGAACCGTCTGGCCAGGCTCAATAGCCGTCCAGCGGTGCGTAGCCGATCTTCGGGCCGGTGGTCGAGCAGACAGTCCACCACCTGGCGTGTGGCCTGGCCGATCTCGGAAGCCCCTTGTCGACAGCCGTCGCGGTTGATGAGCAATCCAGGAACCTGTTGTGGAGGGAGGTGGTCGAAGTGCGTCAGCCTCTGGCCCTGTCGTTGGGCGCGGGGATGGGTGGCCACGCACTGGTAGTCCTGCGTGTAGATTTGTACGCTCTGTGCACCACCGCGGACCCATAACTTCTGCCCCACCAGGCGGAAGGGCGCCGAGTAGTAGGCGTGTTCGAACTGCACATAGCAATCCCGATGCAGAGCCACCTCTTTCCAGACTCCCAGGTCGTAAGGCGTACCCGGTAAGGGCCGCAACGTCTCTTGCTCCGTCTCAAATCGGCGCAACGGCTGTTCTTTGGTCGTCCCATGAATACGCTGTCCAGCGGTGGTGTGGACCCACTCCAGCACTGCTGCATTGGCCTGGTTGAGTCCCATCGGCTCCCGACCAGCCAGGAAGTTGCGCTTGACGTAGTGCACACCCCCTTGCTCGACCTTGCCTTTGTGCCTCGGCGTACGCGGCCGGCACGGCGCGATCAGAAACCCGTAGTGCTCCGCACATTCCCTGTAGGCGTGTTGCGCTTCTGGTTCGTGGTAGCAGGTTTTTGAAATCCCCGCCTTGAGGTTGTCGATTACCACGCGCTCTGGCGCCCCGCCGAAGAAGTGGAAGGCGTTGCGATGCAGGCGCAGCCAGGTCTCAACCTTCTGGTCAAAGACGAACTCGACATATTGATGACGACTCCAGGAAAGAGTCATCACAAAGGCCCATGCCTTTCGCCATTCACCCGTTTCAGGGTCACTCATCCGTCCCGCGAAGCCAAAGTCTACCTGCGCCTCCTCCCCTGGCGGTGTCTCTACTCGCACCGTCACCTCGGGTGTCAGAGGCTCCAGAGCGTGTACAAAACGGCGCACCGACGAGTAACTGCCGCTGTAGCCCCGTTCCTGCAAGCGCTGCTGAATTGCTGCCATTTCGACCCCTCCCTGGCGCAACTTCACCACCAGTTCACGGTACGGCTCCACTGACGATACATTCTGGGGCGGGGGCGTACTCGGCATCGTCTCCTCTAGCAGCTGATGCAACTCTCCCAGCGCCGGCAAGGATCCATTCAACAGTGCATGCTCAATTGCCCAGGCGCGATAGCGACCCACCGTCTTGCGGTTTACCCCAGTCGCCTTGGCCACCGCACGATCGCTCTGACCTTGCTGAAGCTGTCTCAATATCTCTCGAATGTCCATGGTCTCCTTCCTCTTGCCAGGCATTTCCCCTCTCCTTCCCACGGCTCGCGGAAAGAAAAGTATGCCTGAGTTAGAGGAATCTCACCAGCGCCATTGTGGACCAGTTTGGGTGAACATCACTGGACCACCTTGGGTGAAACTCGGTGGACCAGTTTGGCCGAACATGGCTGGACCAGTCTGGGTGAACATCACTGGACCATTATAGCCCGACCATTGACAGCAGGTGGATTGTGCCCCGGACCTGTTAGAGCAGACCCTGTACTGCTATCGCCCCGACTCATTTGTCGGGCCTTTTTATCTGTTGGTCTTCAAGAGAGGACATCCATACTCAATGAGCGTTGATCAAGTCATCAAACGCGACGGCACCATCGTCCCCATTGACCGAAAGCGCATCGAAAATGCCATTTTCGCCGCAGCTC
>CALGBT010000232.1 GCA_937884235.1 uncultured Pseudomonadota bacterium | reverse complement strand
ACTGCGCGGTCTGGAACAGCAAACCACAGACCTCGTGCGGGACCTCACTGCGACTTTCAGTTATGACGCCGGAATGGCCCGTGGGAGTCTGGATGCTTCGCCCCAGCCTACCGGCCACTTGAGCGCATCAGGAACATTGCCCATAGACCTCTCATTGCGCCCCCTCAGTTTCCAGTTTCATGATGCCCCGGATGCCGACTTCGATGTGGACTCCCTGCCACTGGCGGCACTGGCTCGCTTCCTGCCACCAGAACTCGGCAGCGCCGGTGTGCTATCAGCCACTGGACATGTGGGGGGCACCTTCGAGGCCCCGGAATGGGAACTCGCCGGGACGGTAGCAGACCTCAGTTTGCCCGCGCTGCGACCTCTGAGCGCCACCTTCAACGGACAACTTGACGCAAAGGGAACCAATCTGACAATCGACGCCCGGTGGACTCCGACGAGTAGCCTCCAGCTCAACCTGACGGCCCCCGCACTGCGCCTCCTTCCGGTGCCCGAGGACCTGTCGGCGTGGCTCGTCCGGCTGCCTCCAGAGCGTGATTGGCTAACCATCTCCTCCCCCTCGCTGGAAGTAGCCGATATCCTGCGCGAGCCCCCGCCATTGCGGGGCACGCTAGCGGGGACGCTGCGGGCAAGAGGTGGCCTCGAATCTCTGAGCCTGATTGCTGATTTGCACGTCCGCCGACCGGTCTATGCCGACCTCGCGCTGGCTGAGCACATCGACCTCATGGCGACGCACCAGAACTCGGTGCTGGACGCCAACGGGCAGATTACCCTTCGAGCTGGCGGGCAGATACGCATCAGCGGTCAGATTCCCGTCGCCCTCTCGCTCATGCCTTTCTCCCTTGCCATCAACGAAGACGAGGCGTCGGCCGAAGTATGGTTCGCCAAAGCGCAGCTTTCCGCCATCGCCATGCTGGTACCTGAGGCGCTACGCTCCACCGGAGTGCTGGACGGCTACGCCTCCTTCGCCATGCCGCTAACCTCCCCTCGCATCGACGTTGCCCTGCGGGCCCGCGACGTCACACTTCCCAAAGCCGATGCTCTCGATGTCTTCCTCACAGCAACAGTCGAAGATGACCTGCTGACAGCAGCCGCGGGGCTTGCCCGAGCGGGACGGGATCTGGTGCGCATTCAGACCCATGCACCAGCCTGGCGACTCGATGACCGAGGGGACAGCCCGGCGCGTTGGCTGGCGCGTTGGCACGACGGCCGCCACTCTCTGCGGGCGCAGGTGAACTCCCTCAGGCTGGCGGACTTCGTCCCAACTCTGCCGCCCGAGGCCACGCTCACCGCCTCCGCCTCGGTCCTGGAGATTCCCGACCATGTTGCTCTCTATGCGGAGGTCGGCGGGTTGTCCTGGTCTGATCAGCAGTTAAAGCTCGTCTTCGCCGGGGATTCCGACACCCTCCAGGCGAAAGTCCGCACAGACCTGCTGCTGGACGGCGAGTCAGTAGCCTCGGCGACGGGGACAGTGGGGGACCCGACAGCCGGTTCCTGGCTCGACACACCTCTCGACGCACCAATCAACTTCAGCGCCGATCTCTCCAACGCAGTCGATATCCTCTTGCGACTGGTCGGTTCACAGTACAATCTGACGTTTGAAGTGCCCCCCACTCTGACCGCGACGGTGCAGGGTTCACTCAACGCGCTGTCGGCAACCCTCAACCTTGGGGCGAACCGGGCCAGCATTCGCGGCCTTGCTGTTCAGCAACTCACGGCTGACGCCCATCTCAACGACCAGGGGGCGCACTTCGCCCTCACCCTGCTTTCGCAGGACGCGGGCACCGTGCTCGCCACCGCCGACCTCGCCTCGCCTTGCCTCGCCAGGATACTCGCCGGCAACTGCACACCAGGCGACGGTGAGCTCTCAGGACACATCACCGTGGCAGATGTCTCCGACAGGCCCTTGCGCCAGTTTCTCCCGCGCGGCTACGAGGTGAACTTCGACGCCAGTGGGGATGTCGTCATCGGCGGTACCCTCGCATCGCCTACCCTCGACGGTAGCGTTGCTGCCAACATCGCCCGTCTGCGCATCCCCCCCCTCGGATGGGACCTCACAGAGATAGCCGTGCGTCTCCATAGCGACGGTCACGCGGCGGTGCTTGAACCGGTCAGGCTGGCGCTCAAAGATGGTTCCGCCACTCTCGCAGGCAGATTGGACCTTGCCAGCAAGGTCGTCGCGGCAACCCTGCAACTCGACAAGATGCCCGTCTCCAACCGGGCCGGACTCCGCATCATTGCTGACGGCGAGGCCGGCGTGCGAGGGACCCTTGGGGAACCCGAAATCTACGGTGACTTGACCATAGTCGAAGCTCGCATCCGCGATTTCCCCCTCGCCAGCGACGAGCTTCACCCTCTCCAGCTGAATTCAGACATCGTCTTCGCTTCAGACCTTGTCAAGCGGGACTCGCTGGCCGAGTTCCTGTTCGGCAAATCGGGGTCCTCCGGAGAGGAGAAAGCCTCCGTGGGGCAGCGGACCAAAGGACAGATCAAGGTGCACATCCCCGGCCATTTCTTCTACACGGGACAAGGGGCCGACCTGGAACTGGAAGGTGACCTCGCCATCGCCCTGACGGGGCTCTCGCCGCGTTTGACCGGAACTGTGCGCACTCGCCGCGGCGAGGTCAATATCTTCGGCCGGCTCTTCACCCTACGCAAGGCCCTCGTAGAATTCACCGGCTCCACGCAAATAGACCCGGTACTGGACGTTGAGGCGATACATCCTTTGCGTGGGGTCGACTTGAGCGCCTATGGATTGCAGAGCTTCTCCGACAGCCACATTCTGGTTGCCGTGGGCGGGCGGGTCTCCACCCCCGAGATGTCAGTATCTTCAATTCCTGTGATGAGTGAAGACCAGATCATGACCGTCCTCGTCATGGGACGCTCTCGGGGCGGAACGGAGCAAGCTGGCGCCGATGCCACAGGACTGCTCGCCGGCCTCATCGCCCAACCCCTCCAGGCCAAACTCGTGCGCAAACTTCCGGTGGATACGCTCAACCTGCAGACGGGGGAGAAAGGGTTCGAAGATGCCCGGGTGAGTACCGGCAGGTACCTGGCCTCGTGGCTCTTTCTGCGCTACGTCTACCAGTTCGGCGCCGCACCGGACCAGAACCGCAACGAAGGGCACATGGAAGTGCGATTTTCCAACCGTTTTCTTCTTGAGACGGTTTACGGGGATGCCGGGGCCGGGTCAGCTGACTTCTTCTTTCGCATGAACTACTGAGTAGCAGTGGCTGAGCAAGACTAGTCGTAGATACCCTTTTTGCTGGGTACACCTAGCTGATAGGCATCGAGGGTTTCCCTGAGGAAGAAGGGGATCTCTACGTACTTCTCGAGCTCCATGCAGGACCGGTTGGCAGCGCAGGTGCAATCGGAATTGTCCTGAGCATTGCAACCTGCCACGCCATTGGGCTTCACATAACCATCTTCAATACCATTGATGGTCGCATCCCACTTCACCAGAGGCTTGCCCGTCTCTTCGTTGAAAAGCGGGATAAACCAGTCTGGAGACCCGTCACCGTTGAGGTCAGGCCCGGGATCGGAGTCATAAGCCTTGAAGATCAGCTGATTGGCGTAGTGCAGAACGCGACCGGCGATGCCCCGCTCAACGACTTTGCCGAAGATGGTCTCCTGACCAAAGCTCTTCGCAATGTAGATCTTGCCGTTGGGGTAGTGCAATTCAATGCGGTTCTCGAATCCTGGGTCCGCATCCTTGCCGAGTTCCCAGATCCGCATCATGTCGATCCACTGCTGCTGCTGGTTTGCAGGCAGATAGAGCAGCGTCCAGGCAATGTAGAACTTCTGGATTTCCCAGCCCATCTGCGGGTCAATAACCGCGGTAAAGGGTGGTTCCTTGGCCCCATAGGCGTCATCGTCTGAACCAAACGACGTGCAGATCGGGCTGTCTTCGTCCGGGAAACAGGCCCGTGGCGTTTTGCCCCACCAGGAGGTCCAGCCAATTCCGTTGGCCGGATACCCGCCCTCATTGGTGAGGGGCTTGCCCTTGTTGTCCGTTGCCACGCGTGGCCCCTTGATGAAGTCGTCGTTGGTCAGCATGTTGCCAAGGAATCGACGGTACCCTTCCGGGAAGAGATCGGCCAGGGAGGTCGCACGGTAGCGGGCATCGACGAAGTCGCCCCGGGAATCCGAAATGAAGTTGTCCTCGGACTCGGTGAAGAGCATCGCGGTATAGATCTTGTCGTAGTAGCTACCGGCGTTGATGGTCAGCTCCGAGTCATACTCACCCATATTTGACGCAAGCCGGTTCTCCACTGGCCGACCACCCGCGACTATGTTGCCAAAGCGGCCAGTGGCGCCGTTGGGAACAATCAGCGCCGTCGGACCCGCGCCAGCTGGAGTGTCTTCGTCGGAACGCAACACTGCCGCGTGGGCATCCTGGAAGTGGGGGCCGGACTGAGGTCGAGCCGCCATCCGGGCAAAATGGTCAAAGACCATCCCGGAGGCGAGAATGTTCTCACGGAAGAAGAGCGGGGCAATGGAGGGCCAGAACTGATCGAAATTGTAGCCCACCGCCACCGAGAAGTCCTTGTAGACATTCTTCATCAGGGTCAGGCCCTTGGCTCCATCACGAATCTTCTCGTTGAAGCGGCCGAGGGACCGACCCGCAGCGCCTCGCACCGAGAAGGTCTGTCGTCCACGACGGTAGTTGTCCCAGATGTGGCCGATCTCCTGCTGAGTAATCAGGAAGTCGAAAATTTCGTATGCGTCGGCGCCATTGTCATGGCGGTAAACGCTGATATTCCCAAGGTCAGCCCAGCGGTCGGTGGCG
>CALGBT010000231.1 GCA_937884235.1 uncultured Pseudomonadota bacterium | reverse complement strand
CGCGGAAACTACCCTCTTCGCCGTACTGAACGCAGGCAGTTTCAGTCCCCCCGCTCCCAGCACAGTCGCCGGAGTCAGCACACGGCTTGCAGAGGTTCCCGACGTTGGAAAGACAGAGGTAAACCGGGTCAATGTCGGCCCCTGAGAGCAACTTGCAGGACCACCCGGGAGGGCACTCCTCCTGGCAGGTCTGAGTGCAGACCCCCTCTCCCAGGTGCTCGACACACCAGCCGGAAAGGCACTCAGCGTTCTCCTCGCATTCATCCAGAAAACAGCCCTCTCCCGGGGCGCACTGCTGCGCCAGGTCGGGAGAGCTTTCGTCAAAAGAACCGAGGTCAAACAGGTCCCCGGGGGCAACCACGTCAGGCCCGCCCAGATCGGTCTGAACTTCAACCATCACATCCGCGCGCTGCGGCCCGTCTGTATCGACCACTTCTTCCGAAGTAATTGGAGCACTGCTCCCGGCACACCCCAGAATCAATGTCGCTACCCACAACAACCAATGCGTCCTCATGGTCCGGCCTCCATTTCCCGTTGCCAGGGCCGATTGTACCAGCTTGATGAGCGGCGGGAAAGGTGCCATGATGAACGCATGACCGTTCTTCCTCCAGCCAGTGCCCGCAGGCCTGCTCATAGCTTCACTGCCACGGTTTCTCTGGTGGCGCTGCTGCTGGTGATATCCTCGTCCCCAGTAGCAGCCGCGTGGCCGGAGAGTATTGACAGATTAGCCCTGGAAGCAGTACGCGGCGATCTGCAACTGGCCGCGGCCAGAAGCAACCAGGAGTTCTGGCGCAATTGGCTGAAGACCGACCGGGCGGTGGTTGGCCTCTTCCACCGCGACCCCGCCTTTGCCGATGCGGTCCGTTTTCAGGACCCCCACCAGCAGCTGAATGCCTATCCCATGTTGCTGCAGGCCCTGGCAACCAACGCCTGCTGGCTGCACGCCCTGGGCCGGCACCGCGATGCTCTGAGGGTGCGGAAAGCCGCGGCGCGGCTGGCCAATTTTGCGGCACAGGACGATACCCTCTGGTCGACACTAATTCTCAACACACTCTCCCGCTTTCTCCTGGCCGGGTGGCGCGACGTCGATGATCCCGTGGCGACCCTCGAATTCCAGGTCCATCAGGCCCTGAGCAATGCCGAGCAATTGCGTGCCCGGGTCCAAGGGCCGATTCCTCCCCGCCGCGTTTCCCGATGGCAGCCGTTGCTGCTGGCTGCGTGCCGGCCCCTGGCGCCATGGTGGCCCCAGCGTCTCGCCCTGCTGCTGCTGCCGGTCTCCGGGGACTTCATGCTCCCTCCGTTACTGGTCGCCGGTCCGCCGCCGCCCAGCCAAGCCCGCGCCGGGGCGCACAACCCTCTCCTTGACGATCTGGCATACGCACTCAATCTCCCCTTCAGTCTCGCACCGGCGGCACTGCCCGTCACCCGGCACCTGGAGCATTTGCCCCCGGACCTGCCACGGGGGGCCGCGCTCCTCCTGGGCGGAGGGGACGGTGCCGAGGCCCTGGCTGTGGCAGTTACGGGCAGATTCCTCAAGGTTACGGTGGTGGAGCACTCGCCGTTGGCAGTACGACGAACTACCGCCATGGCGGCACGCTTGCGGCCATGGCTGGCAGACCGCCGCAAGCCCGTAGAAATCGAGGCCGTGGCCGACAACGTCATCGACTACCACCCTGCTCCTGACAGTTGCGCCCTGGTGCTGGCCATTCATCTGCTTGAGTATCTGCCTGGCCCACAACGCCAGCAACTCTACGATGCCCTGCAACCCGCTCTGCTTCCTGGCAGCCAGGTCGTCATCGCCGTCCACCTTGCCCGCGGCCCACGTTACGAAGGTCTCATCTCACAGTATGCCAACGTCCGCCAGGAGGCCTCGGAAGACGGAGTCCGCATCACCCTCTCGCAGTTGGTGCCAGCCCATCCAGAGGCCGTCCAGGTGCAGACCTTCTTCCACGAAGATGCCTTCAGCGATGAACTCAAACAAGCCTTCCCGCCATCCCTCTTCTTGGCCAGCGCCGCCGTCGAGAAGACGGCCGCCGGATTCGCCGAGCTGACGGTCACTCTCACCAGACGCCCGGACGGTCCCTAACCAACTTCTCACATGGCGCTCATCCGCCCCTGATTTCGGCGCTTCAACATCGGTAGGTAGCTCGGAGCCACGAGCCGACGTTGACAACGTTCAGGAGGAAGCGATGAAAACATGGACAAGCCACCAACGAAACTACCGCATAGAATTCGTCAACCGACCTGGCCGCAAATACTCTGACGCCCGCCTGGCCACCCTGGTGGCCGAGCTGCGAGCCACCGCGGCCACCTGCTTCGAGACTCTGCCTGACTATCAGGTGATGAAGGGCACTCGGGAAGAGCTTTCCGACAAAATCCTGGCCATGGCATGGCGCCGGGATGGGCGCATGGCGGGCTTCTGCTCATGCGTGGTGCTGCCGGTACCCGGCGTCGGCAAAGTGCTCCACCTCGGGCTTACCTGCGTGCGGCCCGAAGACCGTGGAGCCGGCCTGACCCACCTCCTCACCCGCCGTGCCGTCTCGGGGCATCTGCTGCGCCACCGCCCCCTGGGGAAGGTCTGGGTGAGCAACTGTGCGGCCGTCCTCTCCAGCCTCGGGAGCGTTGCCCTCCACTTCCAGGACGTCTACCCGTCACCCGCCCGCAACTCGAGCCCCTCCCAAACCCACCGGCGCATCGCCGCCGCCATCAACCAGCACTACCGGAGCAAGATGTTTGTACCGGAAACAGCTACTTTCGACGCCGAGTCCTTCATTTTTCGAGGTAGCATCAAGGAAACGGTCTTCGCCAAGGAAGGCGACGACTCCCGCTTCTTCCACCGCCAAGGATCGCTCAACGACTACTACCGGTCACTCATCGATTTCGAGCGGGGCGACGAAGTGCTGCAAATCGGCTGCGCCAGCACCGTGGGGGCAGTGAAGCATCTCTACCGCAAGCGATTTAGCCGCTCTGACATCCCCCTCGTCCAACCACAGTCAACCCCGGAGCCCCTGGCCGTGTTTCTTGATGAGGAGACCTTCGCCATGCAGTCGGACAGCTTTGCGCCTCCTCCGGTGGTTGCAGGTTCACTGCCGGCGTACCCCTATCTGGGCGACTAGGCAGCCCCGCCGCGCCAGCGCAGGGTGAACATTGCATCAAGAGCCGGTACCGGCTAAAGTCTCCCCGACGGGAGGGATGTTGCCGGTGTTCAAGATAGTCCAATCGCTGTGGCAGAAACCCGCCTTCCGTCTTGGGCTTGTCATCGCACTGCTAGGTGTCGCCCTGGCAATCCCCAATCGATATGCGCTGACAGTCTTCCACGAAGCCAATAGCGCCGGGCGAGTATACGCCATCCAGTCCTGGGTCCATTTCGATTCCTGGTCCTTTGAGTCGATTCTCTGTCGCACCGGTCCTCATCACAACATCGTCGACCTCTCCATTCGTGACGGCAAGCCGCTGCTGCAAAAGGCGCCGGGAATCAGCTGGCTGGGGGTCCCGGTCTATACCATGGCCGCGGCACTGAGTGGTGGCAAGCTCTTCTTCCATCGTACCAGCACCTTGCTGGGACTCCTGTGCGTCTGGCTACCAGGCTTGTTACTGCTCTTCGCGCTGGGGCGATGGCTGCAACGGGAGTTCGGGGCTGCCTGGGGGCTGGGGGCCACCTTTGCCCTGCTGGCTGCCAGCCCCATGTGGACCTATCTACCAATGTTCCTCGATTACGCCCTGGCCACCCTGCTGCTGCCGGTGGCTTACCTCTGCTGGCAGCAAGAACGCAGGCTGTGGTGGGCGGTGGGCGGGCTGCTCGCAAGCATCACCGTCGTCGTCAACTACATGTTCT
>CALGBT010000230.1 GCA_937884235.1 uncultured Pseudomonadota bacterium | reverse complement strand
GGCTCCGGTGCGTAACTGGTGCCGCGGCCCAGTCGATAGGGAGCAGGGCCCAGGGCCAGGACATCGCCGGCCTCGGTGGCATCAATGGTCTGCACTGCGTGAAAGACGTATGGTTGGATAGAGTTCCCCTGGCGAATATCCGCGGCGATGCCCTGTACCAGAGCACCGTTGGAGAGCACACCAGTAACGGTGGCTCGGGTGTAGAGGTCGATGCCGTTGCCCTCATTGGCCACCATCTGCCCCAGAATCGCACGCCCCACCGATGGCTCGAAGCAGTAGGTGCCGTTGGACCAGTAACAGGTGCCGATGGCCTTTCCCAGCCCATTGTAGTGCGCCTTTATCTTGTCGATGAACTCCTTGTAGATGCCCGAGTCACGGTTCTTGTGCCCCTCGTCCATGCTGGTTACCGCGGCTGCGGTCATCTGCCCCCCGAGCCAGTCAGTGCGTTCCACAAGGGCGACCTTCATGCCCAGGCGGGCCGCTTCAATGGCCGCCGATACGCCCCCGGTGCCCGCCCCCACGACGACAACGTCGTAGTAAACATGCTCCTCCTGGGGGGGGGTGCAGGGCTCTCCGTTGTCCACATGCTGGCAGGTGCCCTGGGGAGTACAGGAGTCGTCGGTGCAAGGTAGACCGTCTTCGCAATTGCCGCAGCTTCCACCACAGCCATCGCCGCCACATTGCTTGCCGTCGCACGCCGGGACGCAGGGGACATCTGCTGGCACAGCATCATCAGGAAGAGAGAGGTCGGTTTCCAGCGTGTCCCCTGGCAGCAGGGTCTCTGGGACAGCGAGGTCATCAAGGGGCGACGAGTCTGCGGGGAAGCCATCGGCTGGCGACGTGCCATCTGGCAGGTCGGCAACATCAACAAGGGCGAGGTCTGCGAGCAGGTCTTGAGCGCTTGCAGTGTCCTGGCGGGGCTCTGCATCGGGCTCTCCGGACAGGTCGGACGAAAGCAGTTCAGCGCGGGGGAGTGTGATATCCTGGCTACACTGGGGACCGAGGCAGGAACTGTCTGCGCTCTCCCCGCAGGCGGTTAGCGCCAATAACAGCATAACTACTGATGCCCAACCGAATCGTCTTTTCACCGTGAGCCTCCCAGTGGCGACGTTACGTCTACTCGGCGATGGTGTCAATCAAGGTTGAGCCGCGGCTCCCAATTGTGCATTATCGCAGTGTTTGGAGGAGATACCATGAATCGAAGTCTGCCCATGGCCGCAATTGTGATAGCTGCTTTCGCCCTTGCCGTTTCCCTCTTTGCCGCGTTGGACCGGGGCGAAGTCAGAGAGCCCGGTGATGCCGAGAAGGGCGCACCAGGGAGTGCCGACAGCAAGGAAGTAGAGCCCGCCAGGCAGCCCGTCATTGACGATGGTGAAGTGCTGCTGCTCCGGAACAGAGTGGACCGACTGGCGGAGCGTTTGGCGGACTTGGAGCGTGGTTCTGCTCCCGCCGTGGCCAATGGGACTGAACCGTTGCCGGTGGCGGTGCACGTAGAGAATGAAGCCGTGGACCTGCGTCCCCTGGCCCAGCGGTTGGGCGGTCTCGAACAGAAGGTGGAGCGGCTCGCCGGCTTGATGCCGCAGCCCGTTGCCAACGCGCTGACCGAGGATGAGAAGGCGCGGGAGGCTGTGTCGGGCATCGTGCAGGAGCAGCTTGACAAGTTCCGGGAGGAGCGGCAGGAGCGACATCGCTCCATGGGTGATCAGGTAACCGACGAACTGGTCAACGAGTTTGCCGAGAAGGCGGGGTTGTCAGACGAGC
>CALGBT010000229.1 GCA_937884235.1 uncultured Pseudomonadota bacterium | reverse complement strand
CACCCTATTGCCCAGGCTTAGGTCCACCTGGCACTGGAAGATGCGATTCCCCTGCTAGAAACACTTGAGTTGCAAGCCGCCGATACGCCATCCCTTGCCGGTCTTTGCCAGAGAAACCTTGAGTTTGTGAGAGGACTTGCCGCGCTCCACGGTGTAGCCCAGATCCACCACCACGACGTTGGTGCCGAGATACTCTGGTAGGGGCACCCCCCCCAGGGCTTTGAAGTAGCGTCTGTTGCCACATTCTTTGGCATCGGCTTCAATATCGTCGAGGAGACGATAGGCCTCCTTGTTCTCGACGGAGGCTTCAAGCAGCAATGGCAATAGTTCTTCCTTCTTCGCTGCCTTCCTCACCTTCTTCAGGAAAGCCTGGAGCTCCGCCAGGCTGCCGGGCGACGATGTCGTGTCGGTGCCGGCCTTGACCAGCCGGGCCAGGAACTGCTTGTCATCTAGCGCCACAGCATTGCACTTCGACACTTGCCACTGACCCCGCTTTTCCTTGGCCAGACACGAATCGAGGAAGAGCAGAGACTTCTCTCGGTGAGCGACGATGGAGAGGCGTATCTCACTGACATTCCGGGGGAACTTAGCGAAGTCCGGCATCTGTCGCACAAGCCAGGCAAAGTGCGTGTAAGGACCTCCGGTCCAAGACCATTCAGGAGCCTGCTCGCGCTTCGTCTCCTTGCCCTTCTTCCCCTTCGCTTCTGACTTTGGTTTTGAGTTCTTCTTGTCCCTATGGGCAGCGCCGGGGCGTTGCTCTGCAACTGTCGCGCCTGCGAATGCCATGGCCAAACGTTGGGATGGGCAGAGCAGTGTCAAGACTATGATCAGAACCTGGAACCGCAACATATGACCTCCCGTGATCAGGCTCGGCCGATTTTACGCCGAATTGCGACTGGACAAATTGCCCCATTCGTAGCGCTGCGTAGCCGCCCGGTCCGGAGTGGGATATCCCTCGCGGTCTGTCAGTCTCCGGGACAGCCGAGAAGCTCTATTCCCGGTCGCCAACGCGGTAGCAAAGAATACCATACAGGTGGTGGCAGGCACAACCATCTGCCACGTCCAGCCCAGGCGTACGACTCCCCAGAAGGCAACAACACTGGAGAGAAGACCCAGCAGACTGAAGAAGAGCTTCTTGAGCATGACCACACCTCCGTCGCATTCCATGTTAGCACTCACCCGTGCGGCAGCAAGAAAGGCTACCGTCGAAGCAACAGACTTTGTTCTTGCGCCCGGCACTCCCACTTTGAGACAATCAAAGTCAGGGAGTAGGCGGATGGTTGACGAAGACAGCAGGAAGCGTGGGCAATGGGTCTTTCGCAATCAGCGGTGGCACTATCTGCCTGCAGACATGAGCCTGGGGCTGGTCAAGCCGACGGTCATTGAGCCCTCAAGTCTCCTCTCATTGGTTGATGGCAACGAGTTGCTCGGGGCCCTGAAGGTCATCCAGCGACTCTACCCGCAGCCATTTCTCCTCTCAGTTGTAGATGGAACGCCCACTGCCGGGGAACCCGGCAAGTTGACCTCCGTGACCCCCGCCTGGCCTGGCTGGTGGAGCGAACTTGAGGACCTGCTGCCAGGGCTCTCCGCAAAGCTGAGTCGGGAGATGGAGGTTCTGGCCAGCAGCACCATCGCCCTGGAAGGACAGGGAAGAGGCAATTGCGTGCTGGCCAGAGGTGGCCTCTACTGCCTTCTCGTTTCCGTTACCCTGGAGAACAGAACTTACCTGCCTGCCGTGGTAACAGCCCTCGCTGTCGACCCGGACGCTCTCGCCGATGCTACCGCCCTGGGCGAGGCCTTTGGTGTTTCTCCTCAAATTGCGGAGCAGGCTTGCGCCAGATTCGCCGAGAAGATTGAATCGGCGACCCGGGCCGAGGCCTTTCGGGACCTCCTGGATACGACGGTGAGAACCTACTCCCAAAGGCTCCACGCCGCGGCGGAGCACCGTCAGGAGCTGGCCCTGGCACAGGCACGAGAACACCACGCTTTGCTGCGGGCCGAAAGCCTGGAGCGACAACTGCTAAGAGGCAGCGGCGAGGTTGCGCGGGCCACTGATGCCGGCGGACTACCGGTGCGAGAACTCGCGGCCATTCTCGATAACCCGCAAATTGGCGTCACCATCGAAGATGAGGAGTATGGCATACGCTACCAGAACCCCATGCTGCGAAGAGCTTTTGGCAACCAGCTTGGCCGCAAATGCTACGAGGCTTTCAAAGGTCGCACCAAACCCTGTGAGCCCTGCCCGATCCACCTCATCTGGCGAGAAGGCAGGGAATCGGTTCGCTACACAATCACCGATCCGCGCTCGGGTCGCAGCTTCGAGGTCAGTGCTTTTCCTCTGGTGGGGGAACGCGGGGACAAGCTGATCGTCGAGGTAGGCGTCGAGGTCACCGATCTGGTGCACAAACAAGCCAGTCTTGAAGCGAAGCTGGAACGAAGCCAGGTGCGGGTGGGACAACTTCACGCGCTTCTTGCTGAGTTGGCCACCGTGCTCACAGGGACTTGCAACAACGTGAGGGAGCTGCTCCAAGCCGACCAGGGCCATGGCCAGGGCCTGGCCGCCCTGCTAAGTAGTGCCGGGGCCGCCGCGGGCCTGGCAGAAGCACTCTCGCTGCCCCTGAGCGGCGGGCCTGCTGACGCCCCTCGGATCCTCCAGGCAATCCTCGACCAACTCCGCTCAGAGGGTCATGCGGTGCCCGTCATCCGCATGCCAGTGATGCCCGACATCCCCGTCCCGGAGCCGCCCCTGAAGGCCCTCTTTCAAGGCCTGGTTGGTCACCTTCTGGCATCCCTCAAGGAACCCTACCCAGTACTCGACTTCTCCCACACCATGTCCGGAACACCTGGGGCCATCGCCCTGGGAGACGCCTACCATCTGCTCTTCTTGGGACCACGACGACTCAGCGCTGAGTTCGCCGAAGATGAAGTGTCAACACTGCCGGTTCTTGCCGGAGATACCGAGATTATTAGCGGAGCACCGGACGTTCATCTGGCCCAGGCTTCCCTCATGGCCCGAAAGCTGGGCGGGACCTTGTGGCGACAACTGCACGCGGCAGGAACAGTCACCTACTTCTTGTCGTTGCCAGTGGAGCCAGCAGACTAGAAGTGACCCAGCCTAATCTTGACCGTACTTGTCGAAGGCTTTGCGAAATTCCGCGTTTCGCTCCATGAAAACCCGCACCACACCCGGGTCAAAGTGCTTGCCTGACTCCGCCATTACCTCGTCGATAGCCTGACGTACGGGACGGGCTGACTTGTAACAGCGGCGGGTTGTCATGGCATCAAAGGCATCGGCCAGTGCGACGATGCGGGCCTCAATGGGAATCTGGTAGCCCGCCATTCCGTGCGGGTAGCCGTTGCCGTCGAAACGTTCGTGGTGACTCAGCGCGATGCGACAGGCCATCTCATCGGCCCGCGCCTCTTTGAGAAGATCGTGACCAAGGAGCGTGTGGCTGCGCATTTCCGTCATCTCAACGCCGGTGAGGGCCCCCTCCTTCTTCAGGATGGAATCTGGCAGGCCCACCTTGCCGACATCGTGCAGTGAAGCGTAACGCGCAATGTGATTGATTATTGTCGGTTCCATGGAAAGCCCATGGCCGAGGATGCGGCTGTATTCCGACACCCGCCTGATGTGCAGTCCCGTGTCGGAATCGTTCATGCTGTTGGCCCGCTCCAGCGCTGCCACCAGCCCGAAGGTAAGCTGCTCGATGTCCCTGGTCCGCTCCGCTACCAGCTCCTCAAATCGGCTACGATCTTCAATTATCTGCTGAACATAGGCCTTGAGTCGCAAGGAGGAACGAACGCGGGCCCGCAGCTCTACGGGGTGGACCGGGCGATAGAGCAGGTCATCGGCACCGGTACCCAGCCCTTTGACCTTCGCTTCGGTATCGAAATAGGAATTGGCCACCAGCAGGAATGGAATCACTCGCAGTGAGGGGTCCTGCTTGATTGACTGACATAATTCATAGCCCGTCAAAGGCGGCAGTTCCACTTCAGCAAGCACCAGATCCGGGCGCTCCTTGCGAATCTTCTCCAATGCCGTCAAGGCATCGGCAACCGCTTGCACCCGGTAACCGAATGGCTCAAGGTACTCGGTGATCTCCTTAACGAAATCACCGTCCTGCCCTCTCTGCCAATAAAGAGTGAGACACCTGGGTGAAGTAGTTTAGAGTAGA
>CALGBT010000228.1 GCA_937884235.1 uncultured Pseudomonadota bacterium | reverse complement strand
GGCATGGACAGCAGCGGCTTCACGATGGTCGTTGGAGTGATGTCGTGGGCGAGGTTGTAGGCATGCTGGATGGCACGGCGACGTACCGTCTCGCTCATCGCTCGTTCAATGGAACCAGTGATCTTGTCGGCATAAAGAATCACCCGGCCTTCGACGTTACGGGCGGCGCGACCGGCAACCTGAATGAGACTCCGCTCGGCTCTCAGGAAACCCACCTTGTCAGCATCAAGTACAGCCACCAAAGAGACCTCCGGCAAGTCCAGGCCCTCCCGGAGCAAGTTAATGCCCACCAGCACGTCGTACTTCCCCGACCGCAACGTGTAGAGCAATTCCAGCCGCTCCAAAGTATCAATATCTGAGTGCAGATAGGCCGCGCTGATGCCCTGCTCCCGCAGAAACTCCGTCATATCTTCGGCCATGCGTTTGGTCAACGTCCCCACGAGGACTCGCTCGTTGCAGGCAACCCGCGCCCGGATCTCCGGCAGCAGGTCATCGACCTGGGTCCTCGCCGGCCGAATCTCCATTACCGGGTCCAACAGACCGGTAGGACGCACAATCTGCTCCACCACAGCCTTTCCGGCCCGCTTCAACTCCCAATCCCCGGGCGTCGCCGAGGCGTGGATCACCTGCCCCACTCTCCCCAACCACTCCTCGAATGTAAGCGGACGGTTGTCCAGCGCCGAGGGCAGCCTGAAACCGTAGTCAACCAAGGTCTGCTTGCGGGACCGGTCGCCCTTGTACATTCCCGTAATCTGCGGTAGCGACACGTGGCTCTCATCCACCACACAGAGGAAGTCCCGGGGGAAATAGTCGAGCAGAGTCCAGGGAGCCTCTCCCGGCGTGCGCCCGTCAAGATATCTGGCGTAGTTCTCAATCCCCGCACAATGTCCGGATATTTCCAGCATCTCCAGGTCATAAGATGTCCGCTGCTCAAGCCGCTCCGCATAGTGCGGCTTGCCAATGGCGTGAAATTCTTCCAACCGGCCCTTCAGCTCCTTGCGAATCCCCTGCATGGCCTTCTGGATCAGTTCCGGAGGGCTGGCGTAGTGCGTGTTGGCCAGAATGAACGCCCGACCAATGGGAGCGAGGACCTGACCCGTCAAAGGGTCCACTTCCTCAATCCGCTCAACCGTGTCTCCCCAGAAGCTGATGCGGATGGCCCGATTAGCCTCCGATGCCGGGAAGACCTCCAATACATCGCCACGCAACCGGAAGCAGCCACGGAAGAAATCATAATGCTCACGCTCATACTGCATCTTCACGAGGCGGGGGAGCACCTCTTGGGGACTGATCTTGTCCCCCACCGACACTTCCAGAAGATTGGCCCGGTAGGCATGCGGATTCCCCATGCCGAAAATGCACGAAACGCTGGCCACCACCAAGGTATCACGACGCTCCAGAATCGCTCGGGTGGCCGAGTGCCGGAGACGGTCGATTTCATCGTTGATATGTGATTCCTTGGCCACATATGTGTCGCTGGTGGGCACGTAGGCTTCGGGTGTGTAGTAGTCGTAGTAGCTGACGAAGTACTCCACCGCATTGTTGGGGAAGAGCTCCTTGAACTCCCGATAGAGCTGCCCGGCCAAGGTCTTGTTGTGCGCAATGACGATGGTCGGCCGCTGCAACCTCTCCACGAGATTCGCCACGGTGAAGGTCTTGCCCGAGCCGGTCACCCCCAGCAGGACCTGATGCTCGCTGCCGTCCTCCACGCCCTTTACCAGGGCATCAATGGCCGCGGGCTGGTCGCCTGCCGGGGCGAATCTGGCATCGATTTGAAAGCGATTCATAGCATTAGCTTGAGGCAGCCGGGTGCCCCTATCCCTTGACCTGGTTCCGCCCTGCACCCTTGGCTTCATAGAGGAACTCATCGGCCTGCTTGATCAGATCGGAGATGGTCTCCATTGCCGTCTGCAGCGTGCCGATACCCACGGAGATGGTAACTCTGAGCGGTTGACCTTCGAACTCGAAGATGTGTTCTTCCACCATGGAGCGCAGAATCTCACCGAACTGGAACGCGGACTCCCGATCCGACTCCGGCAGCACCACAACGAATTCCTCGCCGCCGTATCGGGCGAAAACTTCCTCCTTGCGAATCCGCTTCTTCAGGATGACCGCCAGCTCCTTGAGCACATAGTCACCCGTAAGGTGGCCATACTGGTCATTCACATCCTTGAAGTGGTCCAGGTCAAACATGACGATTGAAAGCTGGCGGTCATAACGTTTGGCCCGCGAGAACTCCTTGTCCAGATGGTCCATCAGGAAACGCTTGTTGGAGATCTGAGTCAGACCGTCACTAATGGTCATGTTGTAGATCTCTTCGTGATAAAGCGACTCCACGTTGGACCCGGAGAGATACTTGAAGATGGTATCGCCCACCTTGATCAAATCGCCGTTGGAAAGCACCGCCGAGCGAATCTGAATGTCGTTCAAGTAGGTGCCATTGGTACTGTCGAGATCCCGGATCAAACGGCCCGCATCACAAAGTTCCAGGATGGCGTGACGACGAGAGACGCTGTCCGAATCAAGCACAACTTCGTTCTGGGGGTCTCTCCCGATGGTGCAGATTGGGTCGTACAACTCATACTTCCGACCCAGCGCATCACCGTAAATCTGGATGAGACAATCGGTGCCCCCCAGACTACCGGAGATGCTGTGCATGGAAGTCACACGAGTGGTATCGTTATTATTGTCTTTCACGGACAGAACCTCTCGATTTTGCACCACGGAACTCGGCACAGCTTAAACGAGCACCCGGCAAAGGTCAAGCTGCAACCGGACGACCCCCTGCTCGGATA
>CALGBT010000227.1 GCA_937884235.1 uncultured Pseudomonadota bacterium | reverse complement strand
GCCACCGGCCTTGCAGACAACAACTTGCTCGTCCTGACAGAATGCAATTCCGTCCCAGCAATCATCAGTGGCGCATGCGCCCTTCTTGCAGTTCTCCCAGGCCGGGCAGTCGATGTCGGCCAGGCAGTGAACGCAAAGGCCCTTGCTCTTGTCGCAGACGCCCACCGCCGCACAATCGTCGTCGCCGCCACAGGGGTTGGTGGGGTGACACCGGAGGTCGCCGCCACAGAAGTTGCCGGAGGGGCAATCTGTTCCCTTGCTGCACTCCACACAAAGCCCGGACTGAACGTCGCAATGCAGCCCAGAGTCGCAGCTGGAACCGGCACCGCAGGCAATGGGCGTGACGCAGTGGCCGCTCTCACACAGCGCCGACTCGTCGCAGTCGGAATGAACGACACATGTCGAGCACAGCAAGAGGCCCGGATGGCAGATTTCACCCTGGCCACAATCATCATCCTCGCCACACGAGGCACCGCCACCGCACTGCCCAGAGGCGCCGCAAGTCTCATTGGCGCCGCATTCCCCGCAACTGCCGCCGCAGCCGTCGTCACCGCAGACACGGCCCTGGCAATCAGCGACGCAGACTAATTCGGTAGCGTCAACGGGAGCGAGGACTTCATCAGCGATGAGAGTATCACTGGCGTCGGATGGGTCCGAAGATGAAGAACTGCATGCCACCAGTGAGAAGATACAGACTAAAAACAGAAGGTTGCGCATGTGTTACCTCTCGTATCCGACACGTGGGAGACCACCATGAATCTAATGGATATGTGAGGAAATGGCAATTCGCAAAGGGCGCTTCTGCGTACTCAACAGGTTTGGACCTCCGCCTGCCAAATGTATGAAGCGCTCCCGGCTTTCGGAAATTCGGGGTAGGGCGGGGCCATTACACGAGCACAATAGATTGCGCACGCGCCAGACGATCCGGTATGCTACGGCCTCGGGAGGTGGTGGTCGCGTGATACAACCTGGAACCAGTCTGGCCATCGTGGCCCTGATGCTGCTCTCACTGGGAGGCTGTATCGACGTCAATGCTGAGGTTGACAGGCGCAAGGATATCATCACCGGAGCGGTATCAAACAAGGTGCCGCCGGATTCGTCGTCACAGCCCTCAGACCTGACCACGACGGAAGCTGTCGCCACAGAGATTGGGGCAGACAGCACCCCACTGGAAATCCACGACGTCGGGGACGGTGGCGACGCTGGTGCCGACCTTGATGGGGAAACCCTGGATGCTGCTGCGACGGATATCTGCGCGCCTCAGTGCGACGGGCTTGAGTGTGGGCCCGACATGTGCGGTGGCCTCTGCGGGTTCTGCCCTGGCGACGAAATCTGCACCCTTGGCCAGTGCAAGAATTGCAAACCCGATTGTGACTTCAAGGAGTGCGGAGCCGATGGTTGCGGCAGCACCTGCGGTCTCTGCCCCTCGAAGTTCAGTTGCGTATCCAACAAGTGCAAGGCCCCAACTTGCAGTTCGGACGAGCAAATCTACTTTGAGAATTTCGATTCCTGCTCTCAGGGAGGTTTCGGAATCTTCGACACAAACCCTGACGACAACGTTACCTGGTGGGGGCTCCCCCTGCAGTTCCACAGTCCACCCTGCGGGCTCTACCTGGGCGATCCTCAGACCATGGACTACGATACTGGCTCGACCATCCACGTAGAGTTGCTCTCTCCCGTCTTGGTTCTCCCGGCCGGAGTAGCATTGCAACTCACTTTTCATCTATACATGCTGACCGAGGTCCTGCCGTCACCCCTCTACCCCTACGACCACGACGTGCTCTTCCTCTTCTACGAGTCCGAGAATGACGGCATCACTACGGAGGTCTGGTCGAGCAAGTCGAACCTCAACAGCACCTCGGATATAATGGTGCCCATGGCCATCGATCTCTCTGCTCATGGGGGCACCAGCGGCCGTTTCCGCTTCGTATTCGACACCCTCAATTCCACCGACAACGATAACCCGGGAATATACTTGGACGACTTCTCCATTGCCTCGATATGTCCATATTGCAAGGTCGATGAGGATTGCCTTGACGATGACCCATGCACCGACGAGAGTTGCCTGCATTTCACGAATTTCCCGGATATCGGAACCTGCCTGACCGAGCCTCTGTTGGAATGCTGCCTGAATGACCCTGATAGTTTCTGCGAAGACGCTGACCCTTGCACCCTCGACCTGTGTGACCCGGTGAGTGCAACTTGCACCCATGACCCGATTCCCGATTGTCCGCCGCCGGAAGAGCTGTAGCATCGGACTAGGGAATTGTGATTCCCAACTCACGCAGGCCTTCGTCGGCGAGCTTCGCCCAACCTCGATTGGCCAGTGGTGATGCCGGGCTAGGGTGGGGGATGGAGCTGATTGAAAGGTCGCACCCCGCCAACGCTAGCTGCGCCCGCTGCAACGCAAACTTGCCAATGCCAACCACCCAGCGCGGCTGCAGTACCGCTACCGTCTCTCGCAGAGCCTCGTCACATGCTGCCAGCAAGGGTTCACGTTCTGACTTCCGCAGTTTGTCCGGAGTGAAGTTCCTGCCACTCGATTCCAGAAAGGCCAGGGGGCAGTAGTTGGCCACGAAGAAGCGCTCAAAGAACGACTCAGGAGTGTTAAACCGACTTTGCGCCCACTCCCAGACTCGCCGTCCACTGACTTCACTGCGAACGCATGCCAGACCCTCAACCCGGCGCCTGGGATGCTCCTCCACCGGCTTGCCAATGGCGGCATCAAGTCTCAACCAATCGCGCACCGCGGCTACCTCCCCAAAGGGAATGCCCGTCTGGACCATCCCCCATGGGCCTGGATTCATGCCAAATAGCACGACTTCCTTGGGGCCAGTGCCGTACCGGTCAATAAACTCTTCCCACATGGGGCGCGCGTAGATGAGCGGATTGTAGGTGCATGCTACTGGAGCCGAAAATTGCAACGGCGCCAGCGCTGCATTCAGCCGATTGGTCACCTCCGAAAGCGTTTGCGGCATTGCTCCTTGGACCATGAGCGTCTCCTCCAGAAAGCACACTAGCGGCTGCTCGCAGCGGACGCAACATTTCCATGGACTGTGTCAAAGATTGACTGCGGGCCGCTTAGGCGAGATACTGCCGTGAGACCGAAATTCCCCCGAAGCGGTTTCCATGGGGTGTTGAGCCAGATGAAGACATGCATCACGTGCCAGACTACTCACCCCAAGGGGCTGTTCTGCGATCACGGGCACGTACTGAAGGATGAAGCCAGTGAAGACACGCTCGTCGGTCGCGTCCTGGAGGAGCGTTACGAAGTGCGTGCTGCCCTCGGGGGAGGGGGGTTCGGAATGGTTTACCTGGGGGCGCAGCTGCGTCTTCAGGACCGTCCATGTGTGGTCAAGGTGGCCCGACCTGAGCTCGCCCAGGACGCCCAGTTTGCCGCCCGCTTTGAGCGCGAGAAGAGAGCGCTCATGGCCCTTCGCTCCCGCAATACTGTGCAGATCCTGGACTACGGACGCACCGACGATGCCATCGACTACATCGTCATGGAGTTCATCGAAGGCGATGAGTTGGGACATCTCTTGCGCCGACGGGGCCCGATGCAACCGGCCCGGGTTCTCGCCATCGCCCGCGGAATCTGCAATTCTCTCATCGAGGCCCATGCGGCGGGCATCCTCCATCGCGACCTGAAGCCCGGCAACGTCATGCTCGTGGACCTGGGTACGTCAGAACTGGTCAAGGTTATCGATTTTGGCATCGCCAGACTGGCCGGGGGGGAAAGAGATTTCAATACTCGCACCGGGGAGTTGCCCGGGACGCCGGCCTATTCACCCTACGAACAGCTCATCGGGCAAACCAAGAAGGTCGATGAACGTACCGACATCTACTCTTTTGGTGCCATCCTCTACGAGGCCCTCACCGGCGTCGTGCCGTATGGCGACACCATCAGAAGCCGGGACTTTGATTCCAACACGCTCTATTTCCTGGCCCTGGCCCAGGCAAAGGCCGGCGAGACTCCTACTCCCCCCAGTCGCCTTGCCAGGAACCAGATTCCGCCGCTCCTCGAACAACTCGTAGTTTCCATGCTCCACAAGACCAGAGATGAGCGCCCCGCAAGTGCCCAGGAGGTCATGGAGATCATCCAGCGCATCGAACGGATTGGCGCTGCCGGTGATTTCTCCATAGAGAGCGACGAAACGGCAATGGCCCCCCTCAGCACCGGTCGGTCCGTGGGGGCTGTCAGCGATATAAATGGCACACAAGGGGATGCCAGTGAGACCCTGGACAGCGTCCCGGAGGAAGTCCGCTCTGCGCCCCCCGCCGCAACCGCTGAACCGTTGCCGCAGCTGGCTACCGCCCAACCGGAATTGCCTGCCTTCACGCAACTGCCAGCGGGTCAAAGGCGTGGCTTGGTGTACGGTGGAGGCGTTGCCATCGTCCTTCTGTTGGCGGTCATTAGCTTTCTGGTTTTCGCACCTGGAGAGGGGGGCCGAAGTGTGAGTGAGCCTATGCCGCCGAGCACCCCAGGGGCTGGGCCGGTGACGGCTCATCCTGCAGGAATTCCCCACTCCATCGAGGCCACTGAAGAGGCGGACATTATCGTTTCTGATATGGTTCCCTCCCCTGCAGAAGTGCGCCGGGGCGATGCTTCAGAGCCTCCCGAGGTGACGACGGGAGCGTTGACGGATGCCGCCCAAGCACCCGATGTCGTCTCGCCACCCGACACAGTTGTCCCCCATGACCTTTCTCTCCCGGACAGCTTGTCGAGACCCCAGGACACCATCGCACCGGAGCCTGTGGAAGTTGTGGTGTCTCCGACGAAACCGGCGCCTCCAGACGACTCGGCCGCTGAACGCCGCCGGCAGGAGGAGCGCCGCGAGCGGCGGAAGAGAGAGCAGAAGAGGCTCGACGAGAATGCTGCGGCCAAGGGAGAAGAAGCCCAGCCCGCGGTGGTGGAGAAGGTTGTGCCGACGACCGAGAAGAAGGCCGCAACCACCTCCCAGGGGGAGCCACAAGGCAGCGGCGTCAAAGCCGTTGAAGAGGCTTCCAAAGAGAAGCCCGTGGAAGTGAAGAAGGAAGAGGTCAAGGTGCCTCCAGAAGAGAAGAAGGCGCTCCACAAGCGACTCGATTTCATGGACGACGAGGAGTAGAATAGTGAAACTGTTTGCCACTGTTGCAATCCTGTTGGTCCTGCTCGCAGGTGGCGAGGCACAGGCCCAATCAACTCCCGAAGAACGGGCGAAGGAGTACTCCGCAGCCGGCCTCGAAGCTGTGGACCAAGGGGATTTTGTGGGGGCAGTCGAGGCCTTCAAGAAGGCCTATCGCATTGACCCCGAGGCCAAGTATCTCTTCAATATCGGGCGCGCCTATCATGTCATGGGTAAATTCAGGCTGGCCCTCGACTACTACGAGAAATTCCTGCGAGAGAACAAGTCCGAGAAGAAGGCTCGGCGCGGGTCAGAAATCATCGCCGAACTGAAGCAGCAGATGGCGGCAATAACTATCAACGTTGAGATCCCCAATGCCACGTTGAAGATTGATGGGGATCCCGAACTCTGTACCCTGGGCAATCCCTGCATGGTGGACCCCGGTGAGCGGCGCGTTGAGGTGGAAGCTGCCGGGTACGCGCGCACAAGTCGTCGCCTCCGTCTGGAAGCCGGCGAGGTGCGCATCGAAGTCATCGAGTTAGTAGCCGTCAGTCTGCCGACTCGTCAAGGTGCGATCTGGCGCTCGGCGCTCTTCCCCGGAATGGGCC
>CALGBT010000226.1 GCA_937884235.1 uncultured Pseudomonadota bacterium | reverse complement strand
GCCAGATTCTTTGTCTGACGCACAGCAGATGTCGGACGCTGCACCAGACATCGAACTGGACATTGCAGCAGACGCTGCGATGGACACTGCCAAACTGCCAGACGCAGTAGCCGATGACCTCTCCACCAACCCCGACCCCAACAAAGTATCCGAGGAACTCAACCACCCAAACTGCCTCCCCGACGGCCCCTATCAGGTGCACCGCTCCGAGCAGGTGCGCGACGAAATACTGGCGGCTGCGAGTGACCTGGCGGCCGTCGCTGCTGCTGGCGGAACGGTCATTGCGGGAGGCTCGCAAGGTCTGATGGGGTCTGTGGGCGATGCTCCCCCCGCGGCGTTGTCACTCGCAGATTTCCCCGCCGCCAAAGTCCGCTTCATTGTTCCTGGACCGGATACCGGCAACGGCGACGCCTGGATGATTGGGGGTAGTGTCGGAGGGGGCGGTGCGGTGTGGTTTCTTGGTTCAACCCTGACTGTTGCCAGCGTCGACCCGCTGCCTGAACCCGTTGAACTCGGTGTCACTTGCGAAGGCCTGGTCTTTGCCAAGGTGGGCAGCCACCTCATGATGGGCCCGGGGATGTGGGGGGACGTGTCACTGCCACCCGGCGACGATTTGGTGGCACTTGTGTGTGGGGGTGACCATCTGGTCGCGGCGACCTCAACCGAGGTCTGGAAGTCGTGGTGGAAGGCGGACGGGGATTTGGCGTGGGACAAGGTCATAGCTGTTGCCGATGGAAAACTCGTAACCATTGCGCAGCAGGGAGAGATTCTCTGGTTGGCAACAACTGAGGCTGTCCACAAGACTGTAGGAGGCAGCATTGAAACGAGTTGGCTCGCCGCACCCGGCGGCCTGCCCTACGACCACTTCACCGCCCTGGCCCCCTCACCAGACGGGAAGAAGCTCGCCATCGGCCACGAAATCGGGGTCACCATCCTCGACCAACAGTCCGGAGCCACGGACTACTTCCACTCCAAACGCTGGCTCCCCGGAGAGGAAGTGCGCGACCTCTCCTGGGATGCTGATGGTGCACTTTGGGTGGCCACCAACGAAGGATTGGCCCGTCTTTGGAATGAAGAAATCTATCTCCAGGACAAAGCTGATCTGCTCCTAACCAAAATGGAGGACTGGTTCTTCCGACTCGACGGCTTCTTGACCGCGGGTGCCCAATTCGACGACCCGTGGGTAGATGATACGGAGTTTCTCTGGGACGACGACAACGACGGCCAATGGACCGAGGAGGGCATCGGGGCCATGTGCTATGCCTATGCGACAACCGGGGACGAACGCTACTACCTGGCTGCCCGTCGTTGCGTCGAGAACATGATGCTGCTCATTGACATCCCCGCCGTTAGTTTCGAAGAAGTGGGTGCCAATCGGGGCTTCATCTCCCGCTCAGTTGTCCGGGACGACGAAACTGCCTGCTTCGCCGACAAGGTCACCCAGGACAACTGGCACCTGGTCCACTGGAGTGACGGTCATGACTACTACTGGAAGGACGATACTTCATCTGACGAATTGACCGGTCACTTCTACGGCCTGCCAATCTACTACGACCTGTGCGCCAAAGATGATGCCGAGCGGTCCGAGATCGCCGAACATGTGCAGGTGGCCGCTGACTACCTGTTGGACAACGGCTACACGCTCCCTGACCTCGACGGGGAACCGACCACCCACGGCGATTGGACGCCAGCGCGCTTGACCCGTGCCCTGGATGGACTCCAGGCCTGCATGGACAATGGCCATGAGTTGGTGGACTGTATCGACTCCTGGGGCGGCGGTGCCTTCCTTGACTCTGTGGAAATACTCAGCTTCATGGCTGCTGCCTGGCACGTCACCGGTGAGCTGCGCTTCCTGGAATCCTTTGAGTACCTGGCGGGGCCCGCCCGAGTTGGCGAGTCGGCCATGTTTACCGAGAACGTTGCCACCTGGACCGGTCGGGGCACCACCAACTACTGCGATCACGAACTTGCCGACCTCGCCTTCCTGGCTTTGCTCCGGTACGACCCCGACGAGGCCCGCCGCCAGCAGTGGATCGATTCCCTCCTGGCCGCCTGGCAGTGGGAGATCGGCGAGCGCAACCCCCTCAAGGCCCTCTCCATGGCCGCCTTTATCGCCCAGAGCGAGGGGCTGGCTGAAGGAATCCAGAGTCTCGTGGAATACCCCGATGACCTGCGTATGTGGCTCGTCGACAACAGCCATCGCCAGGACGCTCTGCCCGACGTCAACGACCGCCACGGCGACCCCCAGTTCAAGATTGCGCTGCCCTATGATGAACTGCCCATTTTGCGCTGGGACCACAACCCTTATGGAATGAAGGGCGGCAACAGCGGCAAGAATCGCATGAGCCCCGCCTTCTGGCTGTTGCCCTACTGGGGGCTGCGGTATCACGGGGCAATCTGTTCTGAGTGAGGGGCTGAGCCTCTACTCCAGCGTTGCGATAACACCCGTGGTGATGCCGAATGCCATCCCCTCATCGCCTTCCGGAATGTCGAACGACAACTGGTTTACCCACTCCACAGCGCCGGCAAGCAGAATGAAGTTGTAGCCGAGAGCAATACTTCCTACCTCGACTGCCCGCTCTCCCTCGCTCGGGTCGAAGCGATAAGAGTAGTCTGACTCAACCAGTATCTGGCTCTCCTTGGTCACCGACCAGTAGGCTCCCACCGTCAATTCAGTGTGGGGGGCGAAGTCTCCCTCGCCGTGGCTCTTGCCTTCCGCCAGCGACCCCTGTAGGGCAGTCAGCGCGTTGCCGCGCCCCGCCAGATGTCCGTTAACTCGCAGGTAGCAGCCCCACGCCTCAAGATCCTGGGCGGCATCGAAATTCATCTCCAGGGCTGGTGCCATCCAGTAGGCCCCATCATCAAAGCCGGTATGGAGGAAGATATCGAGGTCGAAGTGTTCACTTTCAAAGGCTGTACCGAAAAGCCCGAATGAGATTCTACCACCACCCTCCTCAAAGTAGCCATTAGCCTGGCCTGCCGCGGCCAGGTAGCCAGAGAGCCTTGGTGCTATACCAAAGCCGGCAAGCGTCTCAGAGAAGAACTCCGTGTCAGTCGGGCCGCGGCCGATACCTTGCGCCCCGGTGAAGAACTCAAAATCCCTTGCTCCCAGGGGAAAAGTCTCCACAGTGTCCGCTGCATTTGCGTTGGAAACAAGACAGACAAAGACAATCGAAACGGCCGCCCACTGCGCCCCCCTCACTGCCCACCACCCCATGACTAGACCTCCCTGTTCTATCTACCACGTCCCAAGAGCCTGGCTCGATCAGCAACGCATGTCGATACCGGTCTAACCATCAGTAGACCCATGGCACGGCCCATGGTGACCACCGCACAAAGCCCCGTCTGTCATGGCCTTCAGCGTCCCCGCCGCCAGCGCTTCCAGCGTCGTGGCAACGGTGCCAGAATCAGCCAGATAGACCGCCACTCCCATCTCCGTAAGACGCGCATAGGCGCCACGACCGATGCCGCGCACCACCACGGCATCCACGGCTTGTCCCCGGAGCGCTGCTACTGGACTGCACTGGCCGTGCCCATGGTGCAAATTGCCGTTGTCAACTACACGATGGTCATGGTCCTCGCTATCAGCCAGAAAGAACTTTGGCGCAGAGCCAAAGTGCCCACTTAACTCACTATTGGTGCCTTCATCCTTCACAATTGGGATACATACACGCATATCAACCTCCGTCCACGGGGAGGCAACGAGGACATCGTACCGGCCCATTCGGGGCACAGTCCTCCCCTTCCAAATTATGGTGACAACGATGACAGCGGTACTGTTGGGACCGCCCCAACCGTACATGCCCACCGTCAATCAACAACTTCTGACCCTGGAGAAGCGCAGTCGCGACCTTGCGCCGAGCCTCGCTGACAATTCGACCAAATGTTGCCCGTGAAACCTCCATCCTGGTTGCAGCATCGGCATGGTATAGACCCTCTACGTCGGCCAGTCGCAAGGCCTCAAATTCGTCAAGCGCCAGCACAATTGCTGGACCGGAGGCCTGCACGTTCGGCGTGAAGTGTCGACTTGCTGGGTGGCCAGCAATACGCCGGCAACATGGTTTTCGACCCACTAGCTCATCCTCCTACCTGAACCATTATGAACATATGCTCACAAAGGTCAAGTCTCGTGATGCGCAAATACGCTATCGTGTGTGTCCGATGAGTGACCGCCCGAGGATGCAGAATGTTTCTACGACCGGCTGTGCACCACCTGTACGATGGCCACATGCCCACACACACCACCACGCACTCGGCAATCGGAGAACCCACTGCGGCCGCGAAGCGAGCTGTGGGCGCCTTTGAACTGCCGATCCCGGGACACATTGCAGGTGCCAGGTCTCGTCACCACAACCCGGACCCCAATGGCCTTGACGCGCGAGGCAATAGCGCTGTGAGCAATTCCTCACGTTAGGCTGATGAAATGAGTATGCCAGAATTGCGTTCCCCCAATTGCAACGGTTGAATGCGGTCTTGCAGCGCACACTAGAGACATCAATGGCGAATTTCGGAATATATCGCCCCCAGCAGTTTCCGTATATAAGTAGCACCTTATTCTCGCGAAAGTCTCTGTCCCGTGCGATCCTCGCTGTATGACAAAACCGTTTCAACAAGAACAGAGGGGGCAGAGATGGCAAGGATACTACAGCAGGACTTGTTTGGGTGGAAGAGTGTCAAGCGGTTGCCGGCTCTGGAGCGGTTCATAATGGTCCGGGATACGCTTGCCGACGAGGCCCTGGTCGATGAGTTGGAGCGACCATGGTCCATGGGGCCATTGAAGTGCTGGGTGAGTTGTTGCCTGACTTCGGTGAGTTCCTCGGGGTCGACTCGCAGGCGTTCAGTTCGTCGGCTCGGAGACGCTCCGACAAGAAACGAAAGGACGGGCAACCAGATGAGCGGGGGGAGCATGATGCCGAGAATTCGAAGAAGGTCAGCGCCGTGGATGGAGAGACGGTGGAGTACACCTGGTTCGGTTTCAAGAACCATCTGCTGTGCGATACCAGGTACCAGCTACCGGTTCTTCCTTTGGTGGCCGGTGGCACTTCCTCCGACACAAAGCACCTGAGGCCCCTGCTGGAGACCTACGCGCAAAGACACCCGGAGCTGCTCCGGCGACTCAAGGAACTGAGTGCGGACATGGCTTACGACAGCAGAGAGAACATCCTTCTGGTCCGCTCACTTACCGCTGGCTCTGGAGGATTGCTCTGCCCGACTCGAAAGACCTGGAAGAGCCCGGACTTCAAGTTCATTGACGAGACTGGCAAGGAGCGATTGCTGAAGCTTCTTGCCTCACCGGGGAACGAGGATGTCTGCTACGACGAGGACGGCCAACTCTACTGCTGCGCCGAAAAGGACGGCAATGCTTGGGTCCACTCGCCGATGGTCTTCAAGGGCTATGAGAAGGACCGGCAGGCGGTCAAATACACTTGTCCTGCTGCCCATTACGGCATCAACTGTCCCGGCAAACAGGAATGCGACAAAGGCTACGGTAGGTGCGTCAGGGTCAAGCTTGCAGTTGACCCCAGGGTCTTTGTGCCAACGCCCAGGCACACCATCAAATTTGAACGGGGATACTCCAGGAGGACCGCGGTCGAGCGCATCAACGGCCTCTTCGACGAACTCTTCGGCATCAAGCGCATGAAAGTCCGAGGCCTCGCCAGCGCAAGGGCCGAGCGCGCTGACTGGACTGATTGGGTGGTGCGGGAAAGACGGC
>CALGBT010000225.1 GCA_937884235.1 uncultured Pseudomonadota bacterium | reverse complement strand
ACGTAAAGCTCGTCCTGCGATTGGGCGGCGGTGAGGCCAAGATCCGTGATCTGCACCATGGCAGTCTGGCGGAAGGTATCCCATCCCTTGAGGAGACCTCTGCTGCGGCGGGACTTGAGGTCTACAAAGACGACCCCGTAGGGGACGTTGCGAGAAGCCAGCGCCGGGTTGAGGTCAATGGACAGGCGCCTGATAACGTTGGGTTTGTCGGTGAGCTTCAGCGGCCGCTCCTCCATCACCTGGAGGGAGCGGGTTGGCTCATCGTCCCAGGCGAAGTCACCGGACGCCAGGTCAAGCGCATTCAGGATCTTTTCGGGTGGCACATAGGCCAGCTTCAGGTCGCCCTGGGTCAGGTTCAGCGAGGTCACTTCAATCTCTCGCGCCTGGCGCGCTTCCAGCACGACCACCCCGGTGCGAGCCAGATTCATCATCGGGTAGGCCTCACGGTATTTGACCTTGTGCGAGTACCCGCTAGCGTTCTTCTGACCGTGATAATCTTCGATGCCCACGGAGACGTGGACAGCGTACTCCTGGGAGGGGAGGAACTCGGCGAAAGCGACGATGTCGTTGCCGCTCACCCGCAGACGGAGACCTTCCACGTGCGGGGATACGGTGATGCGGTCATCCAGAGGCTGTTTACGTAGGCGGTTGTTGAACTCTACGCGGATGGGGCTGCCGGGATAGCAGAGCCCCCCACCCCAGGAGCAGGTGGCCCCGGTAACTTCCAGCGGATAGTAGGTGGCAAAGCGGACAAACTGCTTCGTATCAGCGTCCAGGGGACCTTCTGTAGAGGTCAGGGCCTCGGCAATTGCAAGGACGAAGTGCATGCCTGTGGGCAGGGCCGTCTCGGGTTTCACCACCAGCCCCCGCGCCCGCCTTCGAAGGTCGTCGTCCATAGCCACCCGGCTCGTGGCATTGGGATCCTTTGGCGGGCGCCCCACCAGCTTCAATTTGTAGCTCTTCCCGTCAACGTCCTTCAGCGCGAGCACAGGAAGTACCTGTGCCGGGTCTACCTCGGCGTTGAAGTGCAGGGTGAGGGTTGTATCGGGTTCAATCTCCTCGGCTCCGTCGGCCGGCACCGAGCCTTCGAGGCGGGGTCTTGGCGTTTCGAAAGTGAAGCTGAATGCCTCCGCCAGTGTCCCCCCCAGGGCAGACTGAGTTCCCGCCGCTACCGAAGCCACGTAGGTGTTACCAAAGGGCATTCGACCTTCCGGCTGGAAGGCCACGGTATCGGTGCCCAGCCAGACGAACTTCCCGGGAACTGCTGGTGAGATGGCTAGCGGCGAAGGCATCTCGGCGAGGGCGGCCAAATCTGCCAGGGGGACCATGGGGTGGCTGAAAGTGACGCTGACACGGTCCACCAGGTCCACTTGACCGTCGGGGTAGTGCCTGACCACGCTCATAGCCGGGATCTTGACTACCGGAATCTTGCCGGGTGCGGGGGCAGGCGGGAAAGTCTCCTCAACTTGCCCGGCTTCGGGTGGGGGCTCGGGCCCGAGCCGGAGGGTGTCTGCCCGGGGGTCGCCTTCTTCTAGCTCCGGAGTGGCCGGAACTGGGAGTGCGGCAAAGGGGTCAGCTTCGGCAGCCAGCGGAATCACCTGCCGTGGTGCTGAGGTGGCTGCGGCTGCATCGGCCTGGTCGGTTTCCGCGGTTGCGCTCTCCACCGGAATCGGGTCGTACCAGCGAGGCTCTACCCGGGTATCAGGCTCACCACCGGCAATGCTGGCGTCCACGGACTGGGCGACATCGGAAGACGACTCAGCGACCACATCGGCAGTGGATGGCGAGGTTTGCTCAACCATGTCCAGTACCCTCCCTGTGGTATGCGGGACTGCGTTGGTGGAAGGTTGATTGCCACATGCAAACATAAGTATGGTCAGCAGCAGTGCTTGTCTTCCGTGCATGGTCACTCCCTTGATAGGCAACGTTGGCACCGCCCAGTATCCTCCACGCTGGAGTGCTTTCTCAAGGTCTTTCTCCGGGGCGCTAATGCTATTCTACCGGCTCGACCAATGCCGGATGGATGACATCTCTCCTGTTGCATGATAATCTCCAGGCTATCCAGGCTGGCGGCACATGTCGGCCCTGAGTGAGGTGCGAGCTAGATGGCGGACGACGGCAAGGCCCGCTGCGGGGGGTCGGACAAGCTGCTCCCGTGGACGCGGCAGGACCTGTACGCGCTAGCAGGGCTGTTGGGCTTCTGGCTCTGCAAGTCGTCGGTCATCCTGGCTGACATCACCCATCGGCATTTCGCCATGCGGCTCACCATCCCGGACCTGCTGCGGCAGCAGTGGAGCACTTTCTGGCTGGGGCGCTTCGCGACCGGGCTCGCTGAGAGGATCCATCCCAGTCCCCTGTTGAACTATCCCAACGGCGCCGACTACCACGGGGTCAGCCCCAATTACCTGCATTGCCTGGTCACCGGCTGGTTGCACATGAAGTGGGGAGGTGTGGCCGCGGCCAATGCTGTGGCCCTGGCCGTGATTCTCTTTTCACTGATTGCCTTCTACGTTCTCTTTC
>CALGBT010000224.1 GCA_937884235.1 uncultured Pseudomonadota bacterium | reverse complement strand
GTATCCTCGAGCAGGCCTACAAGGATCGCTGGGTCGATGTCTACCCCTACGAAGGAAAGCGCACCGGTGCCTACAGCTCCGGCACCGCCTATGACACCCATCCCTTCATCCTGCTCAACTACACCGACGACTACAACGCGATGTCAACTACGGCCCACGAATTCGGCCACGCCCTGCACAGTTACTTCGCCAACCAGACCCAGCCCTTCCCCAAGGCAGACTACCCCATCTTCGTCGCCGAAGTGGCCTCCACCGTCAATGAGAACCTGCTGTTCCTGCACATGGTGGCCAACGAAAAGGACAAGAGTAAGAAGATCTTTCTGCTCGGTCAGGCCTTGGAGAATTTCCGCACCACCGTCTTCCGCCAGGCCCTCTTCGCCGAATTCGAGTTGCGGGTCCACGACATGGCGCAAAACGGCGAATCCCTCACCGCCGAAGCCATGGGCGAACTCTATCTGACCTTGCTACGGGAGTACTATGGAGAAGCCGGCGGACACATCAAGATCGACCCGCTCTACGCCGTGGAATGGGCCTACATCCCGCACTTCTACTACAACTTCTACATGTTTCAATACACCACCAGCTTCATCGCCGCCACCTCCATCGCCCGCCAGATCTTCAAGGGCGACGAAGCTGCCCGGGACAACTACCTGGCCATGCTCAAAGCAGGCGGTGCCAAGACCCCCGTCGGCCTCCTCAAAATGGCCGGTGTCGACATGAGCGGCCCGAAACCCTACGCTCAGGCCTTTGCCGTGATGGATGATATTCTCACCGAGATTGAGGAGCTGTTGGAGTAGAGCCGTCAACTTCCGAATACAAACACCACGTCAAACACTGCGCATGGATGACACCGAAATAGAGGAACGGGGTTCCCGACTCAGGCCTCCAGCCGCCCACGCCGGTGGCTCAGCACTGCGAACAGGCCAGGAATGCCGCTTGTCACGAGCGTCCGAAGACGGAGCACCACGTAAACGATGACACCCGTCCCGCCGTCAAGGCCGAAGGCGGAAAACACCATGTAACCCGCACCCTCCCCCACTCCGAGCTTGGCCGGCATGAGGGTCACCAGGTAGTGTGCCATGCTGAAGCCAGCATAGAGAATCGTACAGGTGGCGAGGTCCAGATCCAGTCCGATGGCTCTAATCACAGCCACGTGCATGAGCCAGGACGCTGTGCGAGCCAGCAGCTGGTAGCCAATGACCCGCCGGAAGTCCCCCGGACGTTCCTTACGAAAATGACGAATCCGCTCGTCCAGGTGCGATGCCGCTGCAATCCAATGCTCCGGGGCATTTCGCCCCAGCCCGACCAGTTGGGCCAACCGCACTGCCAATCGGGCGGCCCCTCGTCGAACCAGGAGTACGAGCACCGCAAACGGTACGAAGGCCACAACCGACGCGGCTACCACCGTCCAACCCGCGGCCTGGTTCACCTGGGTCCCGATGATGCTGGCGGAAAGCGCGGCGAGCAACGCCATCGCCGGACGGACAAATTTAAACACGTAGTTCCACACCACCGTTCCGGCGATACTGTCCTGGGCTCCGATACGGGCGCTCACCAGCGTTGCCTTGAGGACCTCCCCGGCTTCCACGGGCAAGAGGTCGTTGGCGATGGCCCCGGCGCAATTGTAGGTCATCACTTCGAAGAGCCCAATCTTGCGCGGGAGGGCAGCGCGCAGGCTCGCGGCATCACCCAGGTTCTCGCACACGCTGAACGCCAGGATTACTGCGCCGCCCCCCAAGCCCACGTGAGCCAGCGCCCCGCCAATGGTGCTCCAACCAACGCTGTCGAGCAGCCAGACCAGCCCCCCAACTGCCAGGACAAAGAACAGCCAGCGAAGAACTACCTTCCGGCGAGCCAACACTCGGCCAATTTTCTCCAACACGTTCATGACGGCCATTCTGGCCTTCGGACTCCCCCGCGTCAAGAGTGCGAGCAGCGAATCAGGTGAGTCTCTTTGTCTGCATAGATTCACCCTGCCGTGGTGACACGCCCGGCCCCCAGCTATCCGCCATTGCCAACAACGGCAGATAGCGCAATACTGCGGTCAGCTGCTCCAGAGAGGAGGACCGCGGTGGCACATTCGCCCACCATCGTTGTTCGCAACGCCGTTACGAACAACCTTCAGGGAATCGACTTGGAGATTCCGCACCATCGCCTGGTGGTAATAACCGGGGTCTCAGGGTCAGGCAAATCTTCCCTCGCCTTTGACACCCTCTACCACGAAGGAGCCCGTCGCTACCTCGAAACCTTTTCGGCCTTCGCCCGGCAACACCTGGCCAAACTGGGCGGCCCGCAGTTGATAGCATTACCGGTCTGCCGCCGGTGATTGCGGTCAGCCAACTGGCACATGGGGCCGGAGCCCGTAGCACTGTTGGGACCCTCTCCGAAGTCTATGACCTGGTACGACTCCTCTACGCTCGGGCCGGGACGTTGCACTGCCCGGCATGTAGGGCAGAGCATCTTCCCCCCTACCCCTCCACCTGCTCAAAGTGCGCGACAACACTGCCTTTGGCAGAGCGCGCTCTCTTCTCCTTCAACGGCATCAAGGGCGCCTGTCCCGCCTGCAACGGGCGCGGTACCGAAGATGCCGTGGACCCCGAGTTGCTGGTGGCCGACGGGAGCCGGACGCTGCGGGCAGGGGCGCTGGTGCCCACGCTGAAGCGGGGCTACATCGTCTACTCCCAGGTCACCATGGAGGTCCTCGACGATGTCTGTCGGGCCCACGGCTTCACCGTAGACCAACCCTGGAACGAGCTGACAGAGGAGCAGCAGAACGTCATCTTCCACGGTTCGACTCGCCTCAAAGTACCCTTTGGCAAGCACCCTTTGGAGTCCCGCCTGAAGTGGACCGGCCTCACCGCCAAACCAAGGGAGGAGGGGTACTACAAGGGGATCATCCCCACCCTCGAGGAGACCCTCAAGAGAAACCGCAACGACAACGTGCTGCGCTTCGTCCAAACTCGGTCCTGCCGCGCTTGCCAGGGCGGACGGCTGCGCCCGGAGTCTCTCCTCATGCGCTGCGGCCACCATGACATCGTCACCCTCTGCGCCCTCTCCCTAGCCGCACTCAGGAAGTGGCTGCCAACCATCGAGTGGCCCCCCCCCATAGCCCCCGTTGCAGCGCCCATTCTCGCTCGGTTGGAGGAGCGACTGGCCCTCCTCGACGAGTTGGGCCTGGGCTACCTGACCCTCCACCGGCCAAGTCTTAGCCTGGCTCCCGGCGAACGCCAGCGCATCCGTTTGGCAACCCAGGCGCTAGGTGGTCTCGGCAACGTCCTCTACGTCCTCGACGAGCCGTCAGTGGGGCTCCATTCCTGCGAAACGAAGTTGCTGCTGCAGTTGCTCTTCCGGCTCCGTGACCAGGGCAACACAGTGCTGGTGGTGGAGCATGACCCAGACGTCATTGCGGCAGCCGATCACGTTATCGAGCTGGGCCCCGGGGCGGGCCCGGATGGCGGTCGGGTGGTCTATCAGGGACCACCTGTCCCAGCCCCGAGCCAGCACCAGCTCGCCGCCACAGCGCCAGTTCCTGCCTCACATCCAGAGATTCACCTCACCGGCGCCTCCGCCAACAACCTCCAGGGGGTCGATGTGACCCTGAAGTTGGGCGCACTCAACGCCATTTGCGGACCCTCTGGCTCAGGCAAGAAGACATTGCTCTTCGACACGCTGGTTCCCGCCCTCCGCCAGCGTCTGGGGAGCCGGGACAAAGGTGGAGCCTATCGCGCTCTAACCGGTCAACACGCCGCCATCAAGCGCATTGTTGTCGTTGATAA
>CALGBT010000223.1 GCA_937884235.1 uncultured Pseudomonadota bacterium | reverse complement strand
CGGCAAGGACAATGACTGTGACTTCATGGTCGATGAGGGCTTCCTCGACTCCGATGCCGACAGTCTCAAGGACTGCGTCGACAACGATGACGACAACGACGGCGACCTTGACGGCACCGATTGTGCTCCTACCGACAAGGCGATTCACGTCGGGGCACTGGAGGTCTGCGACGGGCTCGACAACGACTGCGATGGTAGCGCCGATGGCGGGCTCGGCTCAATCACCTGTGGCAAGGGAGCCTGCTTCCACAAGGTGGACCTCTGTGTGGCCGGGCAAGTGCAGGCCTGCGACCCGCTTGAAGGCATCGCCGTGGAGATCTGCGACGGCCTCGACAACGACTGCGACGGTCTCACTGACGAAGACCTGGGGATGACCACCTGTGGGCAAGGCAAGTGCCAGCATACCGTGGCCAACTGCCAGGACGGTGCGCCACAGGTTTGCGACCCGAACGATGGGAAAGACGAGGAGATTTGCGACGGCCTGGACAATGACTGTGATCTGATTGTGGACGAGGGCTTCACCGATACCGATGCCGATGGCTACAAAGACTGCATCGACAAAGATGACGATGGCGATGGGGAACTGGACGTCTTCGATTGCGCCCCCACCAATCCAGCGGTGCACAGCCAGGCTGCCGAGAAGTGCAACGGCCTGGACGACAACTGCAACGACGACGTGGACGAGGGACTCGGAGAGACCGCCTGCGGCAAGGGCGAGTGCTTCCACGTCGTACCCGCCTGCGTCGACGGCGTCGCACAGGGCTGCGATCCATTCATGGGGGTAGCCGAAGAGACCTGCGACGGCAAGGACAACGACTGCAACGGTCTCACCGACGAGGGCCTGGGCACCACCAGCTGCGGCCTGGGCATCTGCGCCCACGCTGTGCCCTACTGCCAGAACGGCGAGCCAACTGTCTGCAACCCGCTCGAGGGTCAGGTCGAAGAGGCCTGCGACGGCCTCGACAACAACTGCGACGGGGACGTCGATGAGGGATTCGGCAGCACCTCATGCGGTGTTGGCGTCTGCCTCCACACTGTGGCCAACTGCGAGGGAGGCCAGTTGCAGCTCTGTGACCCGGAAGCAGGTAAGGGCGAGGAAATTTGCGACGGCCTCGACAACAACTGCGACGGCAATGTGGACGAGGGCTTTGACCTCGACGATGACGGGGTGCTCAGCTGCGAGGGCGACTGCAACGACGACGACCCCAACAACTGGGACTCCTGCGATGGCTGCATCGACGATGACGAAGATTCTTACTACGCCGGTTGCGATGCCTACGTCACCATCGATGGCCCGGACTGCCAGGACGGCGACGGCGACTACCACCCAGGTGCCGACCTCGGCTGTGATGGCGAGGACTATGACTGCGATGGCAAGGTCGACAACGACCTGGACGAGGACGGCTTCACTGACCAGGCCTGCGGTGGCACCGACTGCGACGATGGCAACGCCGACGTCAAACCCGACCCCGCCGGAGGCTGCGCTCTGGGGACGAGTTGTGAGGACATCGTCGACAACGGCCTCGACGATGGCGATGGCAACTACTACATCGACGCCGATGGCTGGGACGCCGGCCAGCCGCCTATCCAGGTCTACTGCAACATGACCCTGGCCGATGGTGGCTGGCGCCGAATCGCCAACAACAAGTGCTTTGGCGCCAGGAGCAACCAGTATGGAGAGTGGTCTAGCGAATTCGCCGGCACCATCAATCACTACTTGACGGTACGCCTCTCCGGCTGCCTCGGCAACGGCGGCTCAAGCTGCTACGCCACAGGATTGTGGGGTTCCAAGGATGCACAGGGTTGCGATACGGAAGAGATAAATGGCTTCTACCTTACCAATTCGAGCAACCAGGAGATCATCGGGAATAGTCAGGCGGACAAGTTCTCCAACTGTAAGTCGAGCCATGCAGCCTGGTACATCATGACCAACTACTGTCTCAACTCCCCCTACCTCGTGCACGACTACGTTGCCCCCTACAGCTTTGCCGCCGGCACCTATCGCTTCTGGTTCGGCGAAGACCTCCATGACTACACTGAGAGCGACAACGCCGGCACTGTCTGTGTGGACTTCTACGTGAAATAGCGTGAGGCGCGCTGGACATCGCCAGCCTTGACGCGGTATCATGAGCCGAACGCTTCGGAATCGTGGGCAATTGGAGGAGGTATTCATGAGACGGCTGTCACTCTTCGTCGCCCACGCGCTTGTGGTCTCCGGACTGGCCCTCGTTGCAGTCGGCCTACCGGCTTGCTCGACACCCGCTGAGAGTGATACCGCGGCACCTGGCGGTTCCGATGCCGTCACCCCGTGCGTCCCCTACTGTCCCGAAATGGCCTGCGGTTATGCCTCTTGCGGCGTCTGGTGTGATAACTGCCCCTCCGGGTACGCCTGCCAGGAGCAGGAGTGCGTGGCCAGCGAAGGAGCTTTCGCCGATGCCATTGACGCATCCGAATTGGCGGACACCACAGCCTCCGGTGACGTCGCCGGTGCCGAGGATACGTCCGAAGCCATCAACGACGTCGCCCCGGAGGTGCCCTTCGTGACCCAGGAAGATGGCGATGGCGACGGTGCAGTCGACGAAGAGGACAACTGCCCGGACCTCTACAACCCCTCCCAGGCAGATTTCGACAACGATGACATCGGCGACCTTTGCGACCCCGACGACGACAACGACGGCGATCCCGACGCAACTGACTGTCATCACCACGACCCGGGCATCGGCGCCAAGGCCATCGAAGCCTGCGACGGAATCGACAATAACTGCGACGGCATCGTCGATGAAGCCGGTGCCACGGGCTGCTTTGAAGCCTTCCTCGATGCCGACTTCGATGGCCACGGTGATCCCAAGAAGAACGTCTGCGTCTGCTCTTTCCCCAGTCCCGGGGCCTCGCTGCAGGCCGACGATTGTGACGATACCAATCCGCAGACAAACCCGGCGTCCATGGAGGTCTGCGACGGCAAGGACAACAACTGCAACGGCCAACTCGACGAGGGGGCGGGGGCAGGATGTGTTATGGCCTACCCCGATCTGGATAACGACGGATTTGGCAACCTCGACGGTGCCGTATGCGTCTGCGAGCCGCTGGGGGCAGGGCTGGCCGCGCAGCCCGGTGATTGCAACGATGCCAATCCCAGCATCCAACCCACTATGCTCGAGAATTGCGACGATGTTGACAATAATTGCGACGGCATCGTGGATGAGCAGTGCAACGTCGATGGCGATGGCTATTGCACTTCCAACATGGGGGTCAACGGAACCCCCGCCATTTGCCCGCAAGGTGGTGGCGATTGCGACGATACCAACGCCGAGGTCAACCCGAGCATGGTGGAGAAGGGCTTCGACGGCCTC
>CALGBT010000222.1 GCA_937884235.1 uncultured Pseudomonadota bacterium | reverse complement strand
CACGTCCCTGTGCCGCCAGGTTGTTTTGGATTGATGACCTCCACGCAAGAGGGGAGGAGAAAATGAACCGAATCAGCAAGCGCTTTTTGATGTTTTTTTTAGGCCTCATGTTGGTTGCCCCGGCGCTTCCAGCCGCGGCGCATCCGCACTACCCGACGTACAGCAGCCGCCGTACTACCGGGAGCACATGGACCCGGCATCCCCGCAGAGTCCCGCAGGAGCGCCGCCCATTCTTGTACCTTGGTGGTGGCCTCCTCGCCGACTTCATCAGTCAGGGCGATACCGACGAATCGCAGATCATCCGCACGGGTGGTGGCTTCGACCTCTTTCTGGGGTTCCGACTGAATCCCATGTTTGCGCTGGAGGTTGGGGGGCTGCTTTCGGTCCACGGCACCGACCATGATCTGGCGGACTACGATACCGCGGTGCTAAACGGCATTACCATTGACGGTAAGTTCTTCCTCTTCCCGTCTTCGACGCGCTTTGAGCCCTTCCTGCAGTTTGGTGGTGGTGGCTATGTCGTCCAGGAAGAAGGCTACAATGGCCGGGAGCTCAGCGGCGGCGGTCTCCATGCTGGCGGTGGCCTCGACCTGCACCTGACCCGGGCTTTGGGCGTTGGCGTGCGAGCTCTTTACAAGGGCATCTGGATGGACAACGAAACCGAATACTTGCCCGCGACCAAGAGTGTTTTTCACAACCACATGACTCTTGAGGCCAACGTGCAGCTACACTTCTAGACGGCCCGCTTCTCTCTTCGCATCATCCCCACGCAACCCACCAGCAAGAGCAGCAATAGCAACGACGAAGCCCACGGAATCGCCTGACCGGCTGAACAGAGTCCCCCGGGAGATGTGCCGATGTAGATCTCTGGCTCGGCTGCGGGTTTTTCGATAATGTCGGCTGCGGGTTGCTCAACTGGCTCACTACCGCAGGCTCCCATGCCGGTCAACTCGGTGATGACGAGGCAGGTCAGGTCCGCCCCGCAGGAGGCGCTGCCCAGATAGCAAGGCAGCGCGCAGATGCGGCCTGAGCCCGGAATATCCACGCAAAGTAGAGAGGCGCAGGCGAAGTCTGAGTCACACCCGGTACCCAGCGGCAGCGCACCGTTGGCAACGCAGGCCCCGGCAGTGCCGGAATTCAAGGGTACGCAGCCCTGTCCATTGGGGCAGGTGTGAGTGACGACGGAACAGGGCTCCCGGCAGATGCCGCTCAAGCAGATTCCAGAAATGCACTGCTGGTCGGTTACACATGACGCACCATCAGGGAAAGTGCCCGGCTCTTCAATGCAAACCGCACCGTAGGGCGAGAGCTGATAGCAGGCGAAGCCTGCGGGGCAGCCGGCCTGACTGCAGGGGGCCAGGCAAGCGGCGGCCCCTGCCTGTGACCAGCAGATCTGCGTAGTACATTCGGTAGACGACGAGCAGATGTCCCCCAAGGACTTGCCCACGGGCATGCACGCACCGACATCAGGGTCGTCGTAGAAGATGCATTCGTAGCCAGCCTTGCAGCCGCTGCCGGCCGTGCAGGCGTTGCGGCAGACCTTCTTGTCGGTCCCCGGCAGGCCTATGCAAAAGCCGGTGGTGCACTCGTAGTGGTGCAGACACCAGGACCCCTCGGGTTGCGGGTCAGGTGCTGGGAGGCAGGCGCCAATGTCCGCTCCCACCTCCATGCAGGCTTCGCCCGAAGGGCAGTTGGGGGCGTCGGGGTTGCAACTCTTGCGGCAGGTCGAGGAAGCGAGTTCGGCATCGTAGTAACAGTAACCTCCGGCGCACTGCCAATCGATATCGCAGTTCTGCCCGTCCTTCTTCTCGGGCAACAGGGAGAGGGGAACGCAGCCACCCTTGGTGCCGGTGATGTCGCCTGGAAAGGCAATACACTTGAAGCTCCCGGAGCAGACTCCGCCGGTGTCCGGGTTGCACTTGTCACGACAGTACTTGGTGTCGCTGCCGGGGTTGGGAAAGCAGAGCCCGCTCTTGCAGTCCGACGAGTAGCTGCAAGACTTGCCGGCGTCTTTCTTGGCCGCGGTGCCGGGGAAGCAGGCTCCTGAGCCATTGGGAGATTCGGGGGAGGGGTAGCAGGTGTAGCCCGTGGGGCATCCCGTGCCACCGTCAACGTCGGTGCAGCTCTTGGTGCAGAAGGGCCCGGACCACCACTCGAGACAGAAGAACGGGCTCTTGCAGTCGCCTTCCCCGAAGCAGTACTCACCGAAGACCTTGTCCTTCTGGCCGCCGAAACAGATGCCCTCATCGGAGTTCTCTTCCACGTAGAAGCAGCCGAAACCGTCCGGGCAGTCCTGGTTGGCAACCGAGCACCACTGGCTGCACCAGCTTCCTTCCGTGGTCTGCACGCAGAAGAGCCCGCTCTTGCAGGAGCTATCGTTGACGCAATTGGTGCCCAGTGCCCCGGGGCCGGACGAACTGGATTCAGGAACGCACTTGCCACCGGTACACTTGTAGTGGCTGGCGTAGTCCTCCTGTCCCTGGCTGTTGTCCGCCACCACGTAAGGACATTCCGAGGCGGACGAGCAGCTGTAGCTGGAAACAGGGTAGAGATAGCAGATGGCGTTCTTGTCGTCCTGGTGCAGCGACGCTGACTTCCCGTAGGGGTCGGCGTAGGGGGCCATGGTGGGCGGGTCGTTTTCATTAAAAGAGAGGTTGTGCTGCAGGCCGAAGAAGTGGCCGATCTCGTGAATCCCGACACTCTTGACGTCGATGGAATACCACATAGAACCCTTCGTATTCCACTTGATCGTCCCGTTGAAAGCGATGTCGGCCTCGCTGATGGTGCCGGAGAATCCATAGAGCGGCGAAGTTACGCCCAGGACATTGTTGCCAAAGGGCCAGTAGCCCTCCTTCCAGATGAGTTCGTTCTTGCCATTGCCATCGGCCCCGGTGGGGAGCACGTTGGTCGTTGTGGTGTCGCCGACCTTGTGAAACTTCAGCTTGGAACAGGAGACAGCCTGCCAATCATTGAAGCTCTGTACCAGCGCCTGCAAATCTGACCCGTTGGAGATGCCAGACCAACCGTTGCTGTCCAAGTAGT
>CALGBT010000221.1 GCA_937884235.1 uncultured Pseudomonadota bacterium | reverse complement strand
TGGAGCGGTTGGAGACCGTCTGGCAGAAGGATCCCAACTACCGCGATGTGTTGGTGCTCATCGTGGCGCTTTATGCTGGGCTTGGGCAATACGCCGCTGCGCTGGCTCATCTGGACGGGGCCAGCCCCGTCCTATGGGGCGGAATCCTCTTCGCAGTGCAAGGAAAGTACAACCTCATGGCCGGCCGATTCCTGGATGCCGTGAGCAATCTGGAAGAGGCCACTACACAGAAGTTGCCGGCGCGGGTCCGCTCGGAAGTTGCCTACATGCTCCAGCGTATCAGCCGCCAACGGAGGTGACCCTATTTCCCGGAAGGTCTACGGCAACATCTCCGGCCTCAAGGCCAATCAAGTCGATGCCCTAGAGCGCCTCTACCAGAGGACGCTACAGCCAGGGCAGCTTGTTTCCCAGGATATTGCGCTGCAGTTGGCCCATGTTTCGCAGATTACACGACGGCAGGTGGGTATCATTGTCGACCGCCGCGGGCGGATTCAGTACGTGGTCGTCGGCAATTCCGACAGCCTCTATCTACCACCCCTGGGTCGTATCAGGGCCGGTCGCAGTCGTTTTCGAGGAATCCGCCTGATACATACGCATCTGCACGGGGAGGCCCTGAGCAACGACGACCTTACCGACCTGTCACTTCTCTCTTTGGACTTCGTCGTCTCTGTGGATGCCAGGGCCGAAGTGAACCCCATCACGATGAACGCCGCGCATCTACTTCCCATCAATCCTGAAGGCCGGCAGTGGGAGATTTTCGCCAACAAGGCAGTGCATTCCTTTGAGCTTGACTTCGATGGGTTCATTCACGACCTGGAAGCCGAGTTTGCTCGCAATTCTTTGCAGTTGCAGTCACATGCCTCCGGCGACCGCGCAGTCTTGGTGTTCCTCGACGATGGGCGCTTCAAGGACCCAGCTTGGGAGGTCGAAGAGTTACTTGAGCTGGCGGCATCAGCAGGCCTCCAGGTGGTGGACATCGTCCAGCAGAGGCGGAAAATCGACCGGCGCTATTTCATTGGCCAGGGTCGGCTCAAGGAACTCATTGTCAGAACCATGCAGAAAGAGGCTGACCTCCTGGTCTTCTGCCCGGACCTCAGCCCTGCGCAGGTGAAAGCAATCGGCGACATAGCGGACCTACGGGTTATCGACCGAACTCAACTGATACTCGATATCTTTGCCCAGCGAGCTCGCAGCAGCGACGGTAAGATTCAGGTGGAGGCGGCTCAACTGCGGTACCTGCTGCCGCGCCTTATGGGAGCTGGTTTGGTTATGAGCAGACTAATGGGGGGCATTGGCGGACGGGGCCCGGGGGAAACCAAGCTCGAGATGGACCGACGGCGGGTCAAAGACCGCATGACCCGGCTCGATAAGGAGCTCAAGCGCCTTGCTGGTCAACGGAAGCAGCGGCGCAAGCTGCGTGAGCGTAGCAATGTCCCAATTGTCGCGATTGTCGGTTACACAAATGCCGGCAAATCAACGTTGCTCAACACCCTGACCAAGGCCAATGCCCTGGCGGAGAACAAGCTTTTTGCGACCCTGGACCCCTTTAGCAA
>CALGBT010000220.1 GCA_937884235.1 uncultured Pseudomonadota bacterium | reverse complement strand
CCACCAGCATCGGGTCCAGTTCCTTACGCTCGAAGGCCTCGACAAAGGGCATCCCGAACTGAAGAGCCAGGGCCTGGGCCACGTCCCGGCTCGTCACCGCCCCCTGTGACACCAGGATTTCGCCAAGCAGGCCCCCCTTCTCCTGTTGCACCTTCAGCGCCGCCTTGACCTCCTCTTCGGAGACCACGCCCTGATCGCGCAGCAGTTGTCCCAGCGGTAACTCGTTGAACGTCATGTTGATTCCCAAATCCTTCATGGTCGCGCTCGCTACTGATTCTCTGACTCAGGTTGCTTGGTCGGGTCAAATTCCAGCTCGTGAGATTCTGGCGGGCCCACGAGGTCGACGGCAGTGCCCTCGAACTCAGCCCGTTCCTTGGCATTGCGCTCTGCTCGGGCACCATCAACCACCCGACGCATATGCTCCAGAGCACCGTTCTTCTTCTCGTAATCGACGCTCCCCTCGGTTTCAGCACCGTCAGTGGCCAGGTACTCGGCGAAACGCTTGATCTCTGCAGTGCGCTCCTGGTGAATGCGCGCCAGGTCTGAGGGGTCATCGATAATGTGTGGGACGATGACCATCAGCAGGTTCTTCTTCTCGGTCTTGGTGACAGTCTTGCGGAAGAGAATGCCGATGAGCGGAATGTCCCCAAGGAAGGGCAACTTGTCGATACCTTCGGATTCAGTTTCACGAATCAGGCCGCCAATTACGACCGGTTGCTGATCCCGGACCACCACGGTGTTCTTGACTCGCCGCTTTGAAGTCGTCGGACCCAGTTCACGGTCGATGGACTCAACGTCATCGATGGACTGGTCGATTTCCAGCCGGACGTAGTTGGATTCGTTGACGTGCGGGGTGATCTTGAGGGTCAGGTCAACGTCAATGCGCTGCACCATGCCTCCCCCGAGGCCTCCCAACATGCTGCTCATTCCGCCGAGGCCACCCAACCCACCCAGGGCACTGCTGCCCCCCCGGGTGCCGCCCAGACCTGCCAGTCCGGCCATGGACGAGAGCCCACCAAGACCACCCAGCCCCCCCATGGAACTTGCCTGGTAGGGAATCTGCTTGCCGACCTGAATCTCCGCTTCTTCGTTGTCGGTGGTGAGAATGTGCGGGGTCGAGAGGATGTTCACGTCGGAATTGGATGCAATGGCCTGAATGAGGAAGCCGAAGGAGGGAATTGAAAGGTCGCCACTAACCCCACTGGCGGCACCCGTTGAGCCGGTGGAGACATCTACCAGTGGTCCCTGAAGGCCCGTCGCCAGTCCGCCCTTGAGGAGTTGTGACATGTCAAGTCCGGAGACCCCCAGACCACCCAGGCCCATGAGCAGTGGCACGGTCTCTCCATCAATGTCGAAGGTAGTGCCTGCGCTGCCTGAAATGCCGAACTTACGCTCCTTGTTGGAAGTGATCTCCATGATGATTGCTTCGACGTAGACCTGCTTGCGCCTGATATCCAGCTTCTCGACGACCTTCTTGAGGCTCAAGTAGTCCTTGAGACTGGCCTCGATAATCAGCGAGTTGGTCTGCTGGTGTGAGGTGATCTTCACTTCACCTTCGAAGAGGCCGGCGACACCACCGCCGCCAGCGGATCCGCCAGCTCCTGCCCGTGGAGATGCTCCGCCACGGGGTGAGGCCCTGCCACTACTGCTGCCGGAGGCCAGACTCGAAAGTGTCGAGGAGAGCTCGTCGGCATCTGCGTTCTCGAGGTAGTAGATGTGGATCTGACCTTCGCCGGGGATGGGGACGTCCACTTTGCGTAGCAGCTTGTCAACTTGCATGTAAGTGGCCGAGTTGGCGACGATGAGGAGTTGGTTGGTGCGCTCATCAGCCAGCACCTTGGTTACCTTGATCTCCTCGCCGCCTTCTTTGTTGACCGACGACGGTCCGGCGGGGGCCGAGGCGGTCTGGCCTTTTCGGTTGGACCGCTTGGCGGCCGCCCGACCAGCGGTTCGTTTCTTTGTTGTGCCACCACTGTCTTCACCAAACATCGACTGGATGATGTCGATGAGTTCCGTGGCCTCAGCGTATTGAACCGGCCTGATCCAGTACTTCTCCTTGTCCGTGGGGCGATCGAGTTCGTCGATGAACTTAAGCAGGTTGCGCACCATCACCGCGGCATCGGTGATGATCAGGGTGTCCTCTCCGTAGGTGATGATTTCGCCCGCTTTGCCCTTGAAGCTGCCCAGGATCTGGGAGAGTTCAGAGGCCGGTACGAAGTGCAGCTTAACGATCTTTGTAACCATCCGCTCGTCGGCGGGAACCCCGGCATCATCCCTCAGGAAGGGGATTGGCTCCTGCTTCACGGTGTTCTCCGGAACGATGCGCAAGAACTTGCCCGATGGGGCCACGGTAAGCTGGTGGGCCCGCAGGACGGAGAGGAATGCCTTGTAGGCCTCGGCGACGGTCACCGGCTGGGGCGACATCAGGGTAATGGTTTTGCCCTGGAACCCTTGCGTCAGCAGGAAGTTCTTGTCTGTCCAGCAGGACATGAGCCGGATCAGGTCGTCAAGAGGCATCTCCTTGAAGTCCAGGCTGACCATGTCATTGAGCCCAAGCTTGTGACACGACAACTCCGTGACCCCGGTGGAGGAGATCTTGATGATGTTAGCGGGGGCCGTGGCTTCAACCGTGTTCTTGGGGCCCTCTTCCCCCGGCGGCGCCATGGGGTTTGGCTCTTCGTTACCGAACTCGGAAGCGGGCTTGCCGTCTTCCTCCTTCTTCTCTTCCGTGGCCGGAGCAAAGTCACGTGGCGGGGTCTTTCCATCCTTGGCGATGCCAGGCCCCACAGGCTGTGGGGGCGGCGTCAGGGGACGGCCGGGGTCTGGTGGCAAACGTTGCGCCAGGGCTCCGAATTGCACCATGCTGGCAGCCACAAAAACCAGTAGAACTCTCACAATCAAATTCATCGCTTCACCCTTGATCAACCTACTCGATGGTATAGTTCATCGTCTCGCTTTTGCCGCGCCGATCGATGTCCAGCATGATGCTGCTAGAGGTCTGGAGCTTCGTGAACAATTCCAGAGCCTTGCCCGGAGAGTTGAGCTCCTCTCCGTTAATCTGTTTGATGACGTCCCCGGAGCGGATGCCGATGGCCCGGTAGAGGCTGTTGGGGCGCACGCCAATGAGCTTGAAGCCCTTGTAAGTGCCCGAGTCCTTGTCGTAGTTGGGAATCACGCGGGCTTCTCGCCCCAGCTTGGCGAGATCCTGCAGCTGCTCATTGAGCATGCCCCGATCGATGCGGTAGTCGAAAGGACCTGTCTGCTTGATGCCCTCGGCATACTTGCTGGCTGGAGCAGCAGCGGGTTGCTTGGCCTCAGGTCGAGGCTGCTCTGGAGTTTTGCGGGGGGGCGGTCCGCTGCGGGCACTACTGGCCAGCGTCGCCGAGGGGTCAGGCTTCTCCTGCTTCTTCCAGAGTAGCTCGGTCACCCCCTGGGTCACCGTGATGTAATAGTTGCTGATCTTCGATACCAGGAAGCCGGGCTTCAGTTCAGTGCCGATTCCCACCCACTGGTTGTCACTGCCGTCAATGGTCACCAGCGCCATGTTCTTGGCGTCATCGGAGACGGTGATGGTGGCGACAAGGGTCAGTTGGATATCACCGGAGACCTCTTCCTGCACCGGGTCCGGGTCGGGCTCTTCAGGCTCCTCAATGGGTTCTGGCTGTTCTGGCGGCTCCTCCACGGTGACCTTGCTGGCATCGGCCAACTCCTTGCGGCGCCTGAGGTCAACGCTGCGAGCGGCCACTGGTCGCCGGAGGATCTGGTCATCGTCTTCCACCAACTCCTCTTCACCCGCGGTCTCTACCAGCGGGGGCTTGAGCACCTCATACTTCACGTAGGAGGCCAGCGTTCGTGCTGACATGAAGCCGGCGGCCACCAGTAGTAGCGAGTTGAGGACCCAGAAATATCGTTTGAAGAGCAACTCCATTTTCGCCCTCACGTGCTCCCGTGATAAACTGACAAAATACGCTTCGCGGCTTGCGACCCTGTGCCAGGTTGCAAAGGGCGTGCCACCACGTTAGTACGACTTCCCCCGCCATTTTCCTGCCCCTGCCGCTATCCCCAACGCCGCAGGATTGTCAAAATGGCAAATAAGCGGCTGCAAAGTGGCAAGGCGTGCACGATCTGACATTCACTCCTCCACGCCCTGCTGACGGTCGAGGATGCGGTACACCGTGCGGAGTGAAATGCCCAGCAACTGTGCTGCCAATTTCTTGTTTCCACGGGTGAGCTTGAGTGTCTGGTTCAACATCGTCTTCTCCATCTCCTCCATGCTCGTCCCCATGGGGAGAGTGATGGCTCCCTCCCCGCTGGGCTCGGCAAAGAGCGCATCGGGTAAGTCGCCTTCTTCCAGCAGCGCACCCTTGGCTAACACCACGGCCCG
>CALGBT010000219.1 GCA_937884235.1 uncultured Pseudomonadota bacterium | reverse complement strand
GCACTGGGGATTGGCCCCGGGGAGGATGTTCTCGAGGCGCTGGTCAAACGCTCCCCCGGCTTGGTTTGCGTCGATGATACTCAGTTGCTGGTGCGGCCCGTGGTGCGCGGCCTAAGGGAGTTGGACCTGCTCATGGATGTGGCGGCGGCCCTCGGACCCGGGTCGACTTGGGTGATGACCATGAGCACATCTGCCTGGCTCTTTGTCAGTCGAGCGCGCAGCGGAAGCTTCCTCTTCGACCGGGTGCTGCGTCTGAGTGCTTGGGATGAAGTCGACATCGGCCGGCTGTTGAACGCCCGGTGCGAGGCTGCAGGCATAAGCCCTAGTTTCGATGGTTTGATCTTTGAGGCGCGTCCTGACGACTGGGTTTTCGGGCAGGGTGGAGAGCATGTCGGTGCGTCTTACTATCGGGTCCTGTGGAGCGCCGCTGACGGGAATCCATCGGTGGCTTTGCAGTATTGGCAGGAATCGCTCAGGCGCAAGCCAGATGGGGGTCTTTCCGTCCGGCTATTTGATGAGCCTTCGCAGTTGACCACTGACCAGCTTGCCCTTAACCTGCTCTTCCTGCTGCGAGCGCTTCTGCAGATCGACCGCGCCTCCATCAGTGAGATAGCTGAAGCCACCGGCCTGCCGCGTTCGGAGGTTATTGATGGCCTTCGCCACTGCCTGACGCGGGGATTCATCCACCAGCGTGATGATTGGGTAGAGCTTGCGTGGCGATGGTACACGCCGGTCTTACGAACTCTTATTCGCCAGCACTTGCTGGTTCCTTGACGAGGAGATGACGATGGTCCGACTGCTACAAGTTGTCTGCGCCACGCTCATCGCGTTCTTGTTGCTGGTGCCCGGGGTGGCAATGGCCCAGGAGATGGTTGACCCGGAGAGCCTAGCCGGCCTGACGCGTTTTATCCGCTGGGGTGGGGTAGTCACCTCCCTCATTGTCATTGGTTTCACGTGGGTGGCCTTGCGCCTCCTGCGCAACGCGGTGGACGCGCTTAGTCGCCGCTTTGCGGCGCGCCGCATGACCTACCAGAAGGTGGCGACGATCCTCCAGTTCATCCTCTATATGGGGGCAGGCTCTGTCACCATCCTGTTGAGCTTCCAACTGGATGACCGGGTGCTGGCGGTAGTTGGTGGTACCGTGGCGGTCTCGGTCGGCTTTGCCATGAAGGACCTGGTAGCCTCAGTCTTTGCTGCGGTGACGATCATGCTCGATCGGCCATTCCAGGTGGGCGACCGAGTTTCTTTTGGTGGTCAGTACGGGGATATCACCGCGATCGGCCTGCGGTCAGTCCGCCTCCAGACCCTAGACGACTACACCGTGACTATTCCCAACAACAAGTTCTTGAGCGACATGACTTCGTGCGGCAACTACGGGGCGCTGGACATGATGGTGGTCATGGACTTTCACATCGGTCTCGATCAGGACGTGTCTGCCGCTCAGGAGATCCTTTATCAGGCTGCCATCACGAGCCGGTATGTTTACTTACCAAAGCCGGTGACAGTGCTCGTGTCGCAGGTGATTCACGAGCAGTATCCAGCCCTGCGTCTTCGCCTCAAGGCGTATGTACTGGACACGAAATTCGAGAAGGCCTTGGAGACGGATATCAACTTGCGCGTCCTCACGCACTTTCGCGAAGAGCGTATCAGGCCACCGGAGATTTTGCACCGGATGAGCCAGGCAACGTAGTTCGTTTTGTAGCGGCACATCTGCCGGTGCGGGATCGGCACCTCATTGTAGGGTAGGAGTCGACTTGGAAGATTGGGATTTTGCCGGGTGGGGGAAGGCCAGCCGGATCGATGACCTGGGCTCGGAGCCAATTCGACAGCGCGAGTTGGGGGTGCCGGTGGAGCGCTCTCACCGGCTGGGTGTTTGGCGGGCGACGGCAATCTGCGGCAATGACATCACCTCCAGTTGTCTCTACGTCTCGGCCTTGACCATCGTTGCTGCCGGGGCCTTCGCACTGTTGGGGTTGTTCGCGGTACTTAATCTCATCGGCATTACCGAATCGGCCACTGTCGTGCTGGGTATCTCTGTGCTGCACATGGCGACCCTGACCCTCCTCTCCATCGGCGGGATCTTCACAGTACTCCAGGACCCCCAGTCTTTGGGTGGGGTGAGGTTGATCATCTGATTCTGCAGTTGCATAGCGCAATGGGCTACCGGAAACCACGTAAGAAGGAGGAGAGACTATGAGTACGTTTGTTCAGGAGATGACAGATGCATTGGGCCCCGAGGCCCTGCTGGCGTGGTTGGCGCAGAGCGTCCCCGCACTAATCAAGGCGTTGCTGGTGATGGTCGTATTCTGGGGTCTCTGGCGGCTGATCCGGCGAGGAGTTCAAGCATTAAAGGCGAAGGGGCGAATTGATGCCACTCTCGCAGCCTTCCTGGGGACCGCCTTGAAGGTGACGGTGCTATCAATTGGCCTGATCATGGCTCTGGGGCAGTTGGGAGTGAATACCACGTCCCTGCTGGCCAGCTTCGGGGTCGCGGGCATCGCCTTTGGGTTCGCCTCCAAGGACGCATTGTCCAATGTCATTGCCGGGCTCTTCATTTTCTGGGACCGCCCGTTCGTTGTCGGTGATCTCATCGAGAACCAGGGTTACTACGGGCGGGTAGCGGACATAACGCTGCGTTCAACGAGAGTCGTGACGCCAGATGGCAAGATGTTGGCCATTCCGAATTCGGCCATCGTCAACACGACGGTCGCCTCGTACACCAACTTCCCCAATCTCCGCCTGGATATTCCAGTCACTATTGGCGTGGGCGAGGATATCGGGAAGGTCCGCAAGTTGCTGCTGGACCTGGTGGAGGGCAGTGCTCAGTTCATGAAGACACCCGCCCCGACGCTTTCGGTGGATGCTCTCAACGACTACAACCTGCTGGTGACCTTCAGTGTCTGGCTGGTTGACGAGAAGACCCATGTCAAGGCTCGAGCGGACTTGCGGGAACTGGTCTTCGAGACGCTCCGCAGCGCAACTATCGACATGCCTTACGAGACGCTGCAACTGATGCCCCTAGAAGTTAAGAGTTCGTAGTTTTGAGCAACGTCAACCAATATGGCCTCATCAATTTGGCTCCGCCAATCAACATCGGCCGTAGACTCGCAGGCGAAAATCTTGCGCGCCGCGATTCTTTGAACCCCATATCGACGAGCGCGCCCGGGGTCGTGAAAGGTTTTGCAGGGTTCCAATTGAAAGTGCGGCGGCCAATACCTACCTTGCACGGCGTCAGGCCCCACAAAGAGCAATGAGGAATTGACTGTTTGAGGCCGGATATGAGAGTGTTTTCTTGAGATCATTCACCGGTCAAAGAAAGGGGCCGGTCGCCGGCTCGGCGGTATTCAGACTCCAGAGAGGATGTGCCCATGGAAAAACAGATCAGCAAGATTCTGATCGCCAACCGAGGTGTTCCGGCGGTGCGTATTATGCACACCTGCCGCGACCGCAGGATTCCTGCCACGGCTGTCTATAGTACTCCTGACAGGCTGGGGGAGCATGTGCTCATGGCGGACTCAGCGGTGCATATTGGCGAGGCACCACCCACTGAGTCCTACCTTGACATGGGGCGGATCATCGAGGCTGCTTTTGCGACGGGAGCTGACGCCATTCATCCTGGCTATGGCTTCCTGGCCGAAAACGAGTTGTTCGCACGAAAGGTCATTGATGCTGGCCTGATCTGGATTGGCCCGCCCCCAGATGTGATTGCCGCGATGGGAGACAAGATCGAGGCTAAGCGGCTGGCCATCGTTGCCAACGTGCCGGTTATTCCGGGCATCAGCGATGTGAGTACGGCCGATGACATCTACCAATGGCTGGATGCCGAGTCCATCGTCTTTCCCATCGTGATCAAGGCCGCCGCGGGTGGTGGTGGCAAAGGGATGGTGAAGGTTGATCGTCGAGAAGATGTCGCCCAGTCCCTGGAACAGGCTCGCTCGGAATCGAAGAAGGCCTTCGGGCGTGACGATATCCTGGTGGAGAAGTTCATTGAGCGGGGCCGGCACATCGAAGTGCAGATCGTCGCTGACAAGCAGGGCAACGTTGTGCATCTCTATGAGCGTGAGTGCACGATTCAGCGGCGCAACCAGAAGCTCATCGAAGAGGCCCCGTCCCCGTCTCTGACGCCGATGCTGCGCACCGAGATTTGCGAAACTGCGGTGCGCCTGATGCGCAGCATCAATTACGAATCGGCTGGTACGGTGGAGTTCATGTTTGATGCCACGACCAACCGCTTCTACTTCCTGGAGGTCAACACCCGGCTCCAGGTGGAGCATGGGATTACCGAGCTGGTCACGGGGCTGGACGTAGTCGGCATCATGATTGATATTGCGGCCGGCAAGTCGTTGCCGTTCCGGCAGATGGACGTTGTTTCCAACCGCTGGGCGC
>CALGBT010000218.1 GCA_937884235.1 uncultured Pseudomonadota bacterium | reverse complement strand
ATGCCGGGCCATGCCGGTGTTCCACGCCGGTAGGCCGCGGGGCCCATCTTCCACCTCGCGCAGCCACTTAAAAGCAGTCAGCCCGGCACGGCGTCCGTAGACAAGAGCTTCCAACAGGGAGTTGGATGCCAGTCGATTGGCGCCGTGCATTCCCGTGCACGCGACCTCGCCCGCTGCGTAGAGACCGGCGATGCCCGTCCAGCCGTTCTCATCAACACGAATGCCGCCGCACTGGTAGTGAGCAGCGGGGACCACCGGGATAGGCTCGCGACAGGCATCGATGCCCAACTTCAGGCAGAAGGAGTAGATGCCAGGAAAACGGCTCTGGATGAAATCGGAAGAGAGGTGGCTGATATCCAGCAGCACATGGTCGTCACCAGACTTCTTCAACTCGGCATCGATGGCCCGGGCAACGACATCCCGGGGAGCCAGCTCTGCGGACACGTGGTAGCCAGGCATGAAACGGTGGCCGGCACAGTTGAGCAACCTGCCTCCTTCTCCCCGTACAGCCTCGGAAATAAGGAAATTCTTGGCCTGCGGATGGTAGAGGCAGGTGGGATGGAACTGGAAAAACTCCATGTTCTCCACTTCCGCGCCAATTCGCCAGGCCATGGCCAGCCCGTCGCCGGTGGCGACGTCAGGATTACTGGTATAGAGATAGACTTTGCCCGAGCCTCCCGTGGCCAGAATCGTAGCCGAGGCCGCCACCGCCTGGATGGCCCCTGACGCGATGTCCATGACATAAGCACCGACACAGCGGTCGCGACGGTTATTCCCCGAGACCTTGCGCAGGGTGATGAGGTCAACCCCCATGGCCCGTTCGCGCAGAGTGATGTTGGGGTGACGGCGCGCCTGCTCCAGCAACACGTCCTCCACAGCACGACCGGTGGTATCTTTGGCGTGAACCACACGTCGCCGTGAATGTCCCCCTTCTCTGCCCAGGTCAAAGGAGCCGACGCCACCCCCATTTGCGGCAGCAAAGCCAACGCCCAGTGAGGCTAGCCAGCGAATCTGCTCCGGTCCCTCCTGCACGCAGCGACGGACCGTCCCTTCGTCGCACAGCCCGCCCCCAGCAGCCAGCGTGTCTTCCACATGCAATGAGAAGGAGTCGTCCGCGGCAAACACCGAAGCGATGCCACCCTGGGCTCGAGACGTATTGGTCTCCTCGCAAGACGCCTTGGAGAGAACCAGGACGCGGGCTTGGTCTGCCGCTGCCAGAGCTGCAGTGATACCGGCAATGCCACTGCCAAGGATCAAGACATCGTAGCGTTCGTCCAAACCTATACTCCCGCCCTACAGGAAATCCACGGGCCCCTTGCCCTCACGGATCACTTCGGGGTCGAAGCCAGAGAAATCAATCACCGTTGATGGCTCCGGGTAGAGAGGCCCACCGTCCACCACAAGGTCGATGCTGTTGCCGTACTCCTCTTCAATGAGGAATGGATCGAGCAACCACTCCCCCGGCGACAGGGCCACCGAGGTGGTGAGCAGAGGTCGCTGGAACTGCGCTATCAACTCCAAGGCAAAGGGGCAATCAGGGACTCGGATGCCCACTGTCTTGCGGTTCTTGCGCATAATGCGAGGCAACTCTTTGGAGGCCGGAAGAATAAAGGTATAGGGACCCGGCAACTTCCTCCGGACGATGCGAAAGAGTGTGTTGGGAATCCCCCGCGTATACTGGGCCGCCATACTCAGGTCAGAGCAGAGGATTGACAAGAGCTTTTTGGAATCCATGCCCTTCAGTCGGTAGATGCGCTCCACCGCAGCCTCACACTCGATATCGCAGACCACCCCGTAGACCGTGTCCGTTGGAATGACCACGACCCCGCCGTTCTGCAACGTACGAACCACCTGAGCTACCAGCCAATGTTCGGGGTCCATTGAGTCGATGGTCAAGAGCATGCCAGCACGCCTCCGCCGCCGAAACCTAATCGTTGCCTGGAGGGATGTCAATTGAAAGCCGCTTGCCGTACCCAGTCTCCTCGCGTGCTACACGCACGTTATTTGACAAGGGTCCAACCCTTCTCTATTCTAGGGCGGTACAGAACGAGGTTCTACTTATGGCTCTGAGAATGTTTGCCGCCTTACTGCTGGCAGTTCTGTCGCTGTCCGGTTTGGCTGGTGCGACGGAGCGATCCGCTGCGGTACTTCTGTTGCCTGAAAGCGACATGGACCGGGAGTTGGCCGATGACCTGACCGAGGTCCTCATTAGCGCGGTCATTGCTGAGAGCAATCGCGGATTTCGGGTGCAGGGCAAGGAGACTTTCAAGACCTCCCTCGCAGAGCGGACCACCAAGACGGGTGCCAGCTGCGTCTCCGAGGTTGCCTGTGTGCACACTGCGGCCGCGGAGTTGGGCATCAACATGGTTCTCTTTGGCAAGGTCGGCAAGGCCGCCAACGGCTATCGGCTTGAGGTCTGGCGAATTGGCGACGGAGCAGAAAACGAGAAGCCGTACCGGGAAATGGTTGAAGGCGACGTTGGCAAGCTCATTGAGGAAATGGAGAAGGTCGCCAAGTGGTCCTTGCGCCCCCGCGCCACAACTCTGGCTTTTGCAGTCACGCCCGCGGGATCATCCGTAACTCTCGACGGCAAGCCTGTGGCAAACCCAAGCAAACCAGCCAACGTAGCCGCGGGCAAGCATCTGGTGGCGGCCACAGCCCCCGGCTTCAAGGCCGGTGAGGTCACCGTTGAATGCACAGTTGAAATTCCTTGTACCGCCACCCTGGCGCTGGCCAAGGAAGGTGGCAAACCACTGGTTACCCCCATCACCCCTCCGCCCAAGACTGACGAACAGCCGCGCAATATCTCCACCGGCACCATTGTCGCAACTTCGGTACTGGGCGGTGTCGCTCTCCTCGCAGGGGGCGGCAGTTTCTACATGTACACGCGCATGAAGCAGGCGGAAACAGATGCCAACGATCTCATCGACTGGTACTGCCCCAACGGCAGCGACTGCTCCGTAACCCAAGAAGAATTCTTCGAAGAATTCGACCCCATCGTTGAAGGCGGCGATCGAGATGCTCTGATCTCTACCGTACTCGCCGGCGTGGCCGGTGCTTCTGCCGTTGCTGCGGTGACGATCCTCGTAATTGACATTGCCGATGGTCCCAATGGCACTACCGCACCGAAGACCGCCTTCCAACCCCATTTCTCTCCGGATTTCACCGGGGCCACCTTCGGGGTGACCTTCTGAGCAAGTCTGCCGGCTCGCCACTATTCATTTCCGTTGCGCTTGCGGTGCTCTGTACCAACCTCTGTCACCCCCCCCTGGCCAAAGCCGACGACCCGGTGACCATCGCCCGCACAGCATTGGAAAGAGGTGACGCACAGACCCAACTGGGCAGGGTGGAGGCCGCTTGCAGGCAATACGAAATGGCGGTTGTCGTCGCCCCCGAGTGGTGGTATCCCTCGTACAAGAAGGCACTCTGTGACATGAGTCGGGGTCGCTATCGAGATGCTTTCTACCTCCTCTCCCGGGCTCACGCGAGTAGGGACAACCTCTACGTCATCCATCTGGCCATGGGCCGCTGGTACCGCCACCAGGGCAACGCCGACAAGGCCATCACTGCATACGAGGCCGCCATTCAGGCAGCCCGTGGTGCAGTGGTCCCCATGCTCGAATTGGCCGATGTCCTCATTTCCGAGGGACGCGCCGGCGAGGCGCGCCTCTTCCTCAAGAGGGCCCAGTTTCTCGCTCCCACCAATCTGGCCGTGCGGGGGAGACTAGCTCAGATATCCGAAGCCCTGGGGCACCTGGCGGATGCCGAGGAGTTACTGCGCTATCTGGCGCTTCATGGCACCGATCGGCGCAAGAACGTGGCCCGCCTTGCCCTTTTCTACCAACGCCACAATGCTGCTGCCAGGGCCCAGGCTGTGCTGACCCTTTTGCTCCTGGAAAGTGGCAACGACTGGAAGCTGCCAAATGCCCTCGGGCACTTCCCCGAAGAAAACTTTGAGTGAGGCTAATGAACTTTTTTCACCTCCGTGGGGAACCCCATGTGGCCCCCCGTGTCTAACCCGCCCCTGACGTACCGGGCTGGGCCCATCGGTCGTCGGGTTTTGACACTTGACACGTGGGAACTACAAAAATATCATAGGCCGAGTTGTGCGGCCTGTGATGCCATTGAAATGAAGGGAAGAACATGAAAGTCGGACAGACTGTAGCAGTCCTTGGAGCGCTTATTCTAATTGCCGGAGCTCTCGGATTCCCGCTCTACGACATGGTATACGAAGGCAAACAAGCCATGCTCATGGAAGCAGGCATGGGGGGCTTAGTCGTTCTCCTGGCTGCCCTGATGTTGCCGGTCGCGGTGGTGGGCCTATACTTCCGTAAGCACAAACAGGCGGCTCTGGTCAACGTAATCCTCTCTTCGGCGGCCTTGGGCATCTTTGTCTACATCGCATTCAAGGCCCCGTTGATCTTCAAAGATGTGCACCAACTCCCCTTCGATGAAGGTGGGCAATTCACCGGGTTCATGCAAGGCGGCATTGGCTTCTACCTCCTTTGGGTGGGCAGCCTCCTGGCACTTTTCGGCAGCCTCAAGACCATTGGCGCCAACCCTCGCTACGCCAAGGGAACTCAATTCCTGCGGGTGGCGCTCCTTTGGAAGGATACGATCATTAAAGAAAGGGTCTTCAACGAAGGCCAGAGCGTCACCGTCGGCTCCGATCTCAAGAACATGTTTCCGCTGCCGGCCTCTTTCGAGAAGCTGACCCTCATCCGCTACAAGGGCGGACGAGCCGACCATTACTGGGTCGGTCTTGACAAGGCCCTTGACGGCAGGCTGACTATCGCCGACAAGACCGCCTCGGTTGCCGAATACAAGAAGGTCAACACAGCCAACACCAGCGGCACGGACTACGTTCCCATCAACCCGGGTGACTCCGGCGTCTTCAAGTTTGGCGAACTCTCTATGTTCTTCCAGTTCACCGAGCCGGCATCGGTCAAGACTCCCAGTTCGCTGCGCAACTTTGACCGCGGCATGGCCTCCTCGGCACTGCTGTCGGCCGCTATTCAGATCGCCTTCCTGATTGCCATTGTCGTCTCTCCCCGCCCGGTTTCAGTGCGGGTCAAGAGCCAGGAAGAACTGCGCCGCTTCATCAAGATCGATGTCAAGCGCGACATGAAAGAGAAGGAGCGCCAGAAGAAGGAAGAGCAGGCCAAGAAGGAAGAGGAAGAGAAGAAAGAGATCGAAAAGCTCCCCGATGAAGAGAAGCTCGTGGAAGAGATCGAGGACACCCCCACCGTGGAGCAGAAGCTCCAGGACGCAGGGGACCCGCTCAAGAAAGCCGTGGACATGCCCAAGAAGGACGAAGATTTCAAGCCCATGAAAGAGGGGCACGTTGGCCGCGACGCCAAGCGGGATTCCAAGCTCTCCAAGGAACTCAAGAAGAAGGGCGTCATCGCGGTGCTCGACAGCAAGATGAAGAAGAACACCTCCCTCTCTAAGCTCCTGGGCAAGGACCGCAACCTGGCGGTCAAGAACGTGGTCTGGGGAGAGGATGGCCAGTATCAGCTGAATAACGAGGGCGACAACGACTTCTCGTACATGGGCAGCTCGGGCGGCACCGGTGACTACGGTGGTGGCGGCGGCTTCGGTGGAGCCGGTGGCTTCGGCGGCGGCGGCGGTGGCTTCGGTGGTGGCGGTGCCTTCGGCATGGGCGGCATGGGCGGCATGGGCGGTGGCCTCCCCGGTGGTATCGGCGGCGCTGATGCCAGTCGCAATGGCCGCATGGCACTGGCCAGCTTGAAGGGTCGTGACCGGAAGCGGGCCTCCCGCGTCAAGCTCGGCTCCGGCTCCATGGGCCAGTTCTGCAAGAAGAATGACGTGCAACGCAAAGTCCAGGGCCGCTCCGCCGCGATTCGCGCTTGCTACGAAATGCAACTCCAGATGAAGCCTGATCTGGCCGGCAAGGTGACGCTGCAGTGGATCATCGACCTCACCGGTCGCGTCAAGGGCGTCAAGGCAGTGCAGAACTCAACGGGCAATGCCAAGCTCGACCAGTGCATCGCCACGATCCTCGGCAAGATCCACTTCCAGCCACCCGCTGGAGGTATGTGTATCATCCGCTGGCCATTCGTCTTCTCGCCAGGCGCATAGCCTCACCCCCCCCCCGAGTTGCGAACCTACCCCAGCAATCAGCGCCCTGTCCCAGCGAGCTTTGCTCTGCCTTGGCGACTTCAACTCCCTATTCGGTCGTCAATGTCAACTTGAAGAGCCCCTTGTCTGGCGCCGTCTTGCCATCCACAAAGAGGAAGTAGGTACCCGGCGTGGGCCAGGACATCTGGTATGAGCCCTGCGGCACGCAGGCAATGGGATTGGCGTTGCAGGAATCCTTGGTGACGTAGATGGCGGGATTAAAGTCGCCCTCCACAGTAATCGTCAGCTTGCTCGTATTCGGGGCCACATTGAAGGTGTAGACAAGGTCCGGCGCCCCGGCACCGCCACAGACTGCGGAGTATGTATCGGTGGCAAAGAGGCTCATCTCATTCACCTGCGCCGTGCCATTCTGGAAGATCAGAGGCATGGGGCCAGCACATGTATCATTGGCGGGTGGCCCGGGGGGCGAGGGCGTCAGAGTGAATGAGAAATCGCCCTTCTGCAGATTCCCGTCGCCATCAATGAAGAAGTAGTAGGTACCCGGCTCCAGGACCTTGGACTGCCATGAATCGGTGCCGCAGCCGGCCACCTCACCGGTGATGCAGTCGGCCTTCTTGATGTAAGTACGCGGTAGGAATGGAGCGTTGACATTAACGGCCAGTTGCCGCCATTCATCCAACGCAAAGGCATAGACCGCATCTGGCCCACCGGAGCCACCACAGAACTGCGCCTGGCTGGCATCGGTAGCCTTGATCTTGCCCATGATGTCTTCCGTCGTGCCGGAAACCGTCACCGGCCCCGCAAGATTCAGGAAAGTGGGCGCATCACAGGTGTCGTTGGCTGGCGCTGACGACTTGGTGAAGGGATAGATTACATAGAGATAGAGCTTCAGCTCGCCCCCAGCCCCACCCGTCTCACGCAGTTCCACGGTATGCTCACCCAACGTCCAGTTAGCCACCGAGGTCAAATCCAGGGGGCCGGTGCTCCATTCGGTGAGACCGTCAGCCCCCCATTTGCCCGCCTCAGCGTCCCAGGAGGGGGCCCCCTTGCCATTGGGGTCGCCCACCAGGGGGGTCACCTCCTGGTTGTCCACCCAGAGCTCCAGGCCCTTGGGATAGGACTCGTTGACCACACCGGAGATCGGGTCCTTCTGCACTACCCAGCCTTCACCGCCGTCGCCGCCATTGCCCTGGGGACCGGTGCCACCCGTGCCACCTTTGGCCTCTACGGTGCCATTGTTTATCAACTGCTCTGCGAAGAGCGCCACGGTACCGCCGGCGCCACCACCCGCACCTGCGTAATGAGCATAGCTATCAGACCCACCAACCCCGCCGTTGGCGGATATGGTGCCACCTGGCTCAACAATAATGCTCTCTGCCCCGAGCACAACGAGGCCGCCACCATAGCCGGCATTTGTGTTACGAGTACGTCCACCGCCACCGCCAAACTGCAGTGTCGCCAGAGCACCATCTCCCTTCGCAAGACCACCCTTGCCCGATTGCCCTCCAGTACCATCCTTACCGGCAGTCTTGTTGCCACCTCCGCCACCGCCGCCCTTGGCGGGGTTCCAGCAACTGTGATCGCCACCGCCACCACCGGAGCAGTTGGGGGAAGAACCATACTTGTCGGGCTGATTGTCGCATACGTGACACTCCGACTGTCCCTTCTCGCTCCAGTACCCGGGCGCACAATCCTGCGAGTTGCCACCCCAGAAACCGCGGCCGTTGCTCTCAATCTTGCCTCCCGATTTGACCACGATCTTTCTTGAGCGAACGTAGACAATGCCCCCTCGCGTCGTGCTCAGATTCTCGCTGGGCGTGACGCTGCCCCCGACACCACCTCCAGCAGATTGTATGACGCGGCCACGACGGCCTGGGCGCGTCCATTGGCGCAATCCGCCGACGAGTAGTTCTTCTCCAACGGCTTCGCCAGCAGCAGCGTATTGCCGTTGACGCCGATGACCTGATTCAACTCCCAGTTGCCAGCGCCGGTGCCATTGCCCCCAGTACCCACTGATTGGTGGACCAGGATGTGATTGCCGTAGTTGAAGATGCTGGGGTTGTTCACCTCCAGCGCGGTGTCGCCGGCGGTGCCCTGGGAAACTTCGCTGTACTGATTGGGGGTATGGTTGTAAGCCACCACCAGATTATTGGAAGTAGCGAAGCTGGTGGATTCGCTGGCGTAAACGTGGGCCACCACCTTGGGCTGCGTCGGGTTCATGAGGTGGATGTGATTCTCGGCCTTGCCGTAAGCCGGCAGGCCCCACTGCTGCACGTAGGGAACGATGGTGCCGTTGCCCTCGTTGAGATCGCCAGAGCCGGCCGCAGCCAACTCGTCGATGGCTCCCTGTACCGAGTTGGACCCCAGGCCAGACCCGGCCCCATCGTACTTCACCACCTTGGAATCGAGGGCATTGGGGTCGATGTCCCCGGCGTTGACGCAGCCCGGGCATTCAACATCTTGAGCCAGTTCGGCGATGAGGGCAGAGGTCGCGGTATCGGCCGTCAGTGCATGCTCGGCATCGCCTCCCGGCAACACGCCCTTGGCCCAGGCGAAACTCACTTCGTCAGCGTTGATACACTGGAAGCAGTTGACGTTCAAGGCGGCCCCGCCCTTCTGATCGGCGGCGGCGAAAGTGAAGGCCACATCATCGGCATCGACGCATTCGGGGCAGGCGATGTCCGCGGCCA
>CALGBT010000217.1 GCA_937884235.1 uncultured Pseudomonadota bacterium | reverse complement strand
GGAGGACCTCAGCGAGCTGTTCGAAGCCCCCCTCGGAGCCCACGAACGACGGGGGGTCATTCGCCACGCGGCAGGCCACAGACATCACTTGCACGTACGATTCAAATGCGATAATAGTGACGACCGCTGCAAGTAGGAGTCGTCATGTTTTGTGGCCTCACCGTGGGAGTAGTCATCCCAGCCCACAACGAAGCTGAGCACATTGATGCAACCCTCTCCGGCATTCCGGATTGGGTGGACCGGGTCATTGTTGTGGACGATGCCAGCCAGGACACTACTGCCACCCGGGTGAAAGAGCATCCAGACCTGCGAGTACTCCTGCTGCGCCACCGCAGCAACCTGGGAGTGGGTGGAGCGATTCTCACCGGCTACCGGGAAGTGTTGCGGCTAGGGCTCGACGTAGCAGTTGTCATGGGCGGAGATGGCCAGATGGACCCCGCTGACCTACCGGCCCTGCTGGAACCGCTGTGCACCGACAAAGCAGACTACGCAAAGGGCAACCGCTTCGCCCACCCCGCCATCTGGCGCACTATGCCGGCCATGCGACTCGTGGGCAATGCTGCGCTCTCCTTGCTGACCCGACGGGCCTCCGGTTTTCCCGAGATCATCGATTCCCAGAGCGGATACACCGCGGCCAGCGCCGGCCTGCTCCAGCGCATCAACTTTGCCAGCGTCTATCCCCGCTATGGCTTCCCCAACGATTTCCTCGCCCACGTCCACAGCTCCGGCGGTCGTGTTGCCCAGGTGCCGGTGCGACCCATCTATGCCGGCGAGAACTCCGGCATCCGGCCGCTGTACGCCGTGCTACCACTTAGCTGGGTACTGCTGCGAGCGTGGGTCTTGCGGAAGTGGCGTGAGCAACTCCATTCAACTTCAACCATCGGCTCCAGCCCAGACTATCGCCACCCTTCCCTCTCTCCTGATGATGTCGAGGCAACCGGAAACCGGCGATGAACATCCTTGTTCTCTCCACCTCGTACCCGGCCAATCGAGCGGACTATCGGGGCCGCTTCGTCCATGACCTCGCTGAGAGCCTGGCCTCCCGAATGCACCGGGTCCTGGTGCTCACGCCACACCCCGGGACCAAGGCGTTGCCTCGAGAAGCCAGCAGCGGCGTCTCAGTCCACCGGGTTGGGTACCCGCTGCAATGGCGGGCAGCCCAGGGGTCCCTCTTCGGCCGCTTCGGCGTCCTGGAGACCTTGCGCCAGCAGCCCTGGCGCGCCATGGAAGTGGTCCCGGCGCTGACAGCCCTTTCCTGGCAATTGCTGCGACGCTCATCCTGGGCCGAGTTGGTTATCTCCAACTGGGCACTGCCCATGGGCCTCCTGGCTTCATTGCTGCGCCCCCATGTCAGCTTCAAGCATCTCCTCATTGAGCACGGGGCCGGGGCTCGCCTGCTGGATTCGCTCGTGTCATCGGAATCACTCACCCGAGCCCTACTGGCTGGCACAGACCACCTGCACTTCGTCAGCCGCACCATCGCCGAGACCTTTCTGAATGCGACTGGCAGCTCGGGGCTCATCACTCCAAGCCAGACCATTCATCCCATGCCCGCACCGCCGCGCCACGGGGCCTCAGTAGTGCGCCTTTATCGACCGCCGTTGCGCCTGCTCTTCGTCGGCCGCTTCGTGCCCATCAAGGGGGCCGAGATTCTGCTCGAGGCCCTTCGCCACGTGCCCGATGCCCACCTCACCCTTGCCGGAGACGGGCCAGGTCTGGCCACGGCACGGCAGTTCTCCCAAGCGCACGGACTCACTTCACGAGTCCAATTCCTGGGCGAGGTCAGCTTTGGACGACTCCCCGAACTCTACGCCCAGCACGACGCCCTGATTATCCCTTCACGGTCCCTGACATCCCCGGCAGCGGGCCATGCCCCTCCTCACGAGGAGGGCTCCCCTCGGACCCTCCTCGAGGGTATGGCCGCCGGACTCGTACCCATCGTCTCTGCCAGTGGCGGCATGCCTGACCTCATCGAGAATAGCCGCAACGGTCTCCTCTTTCCCCCGGGCGACACCGCCACCCTGGCCACTCTCATCAGCCACCTCCAGAAACAACCAGCCCTTTGCCGCCGCCTCAGTGAGGAGGCCCGAAAGACTGCTGCCCGGTGGTCATTTGAATCGCTCTATGCAATGTGGCGAAACTGCGGAATCGTCGTCTGAGCGAACTAGAACAGTGGCGCCAGGGGCGGCAACACCATGGAGTCGATATCCTTTGAAACAACCAGCTTGCCCGGTGGCGAACCCTGGAGGTTGAGGATGAAGCTACCACTCACGGATTCGGGGAATACAACATCGGCGAAGAACCGGTAGACGCCCACCTCCCAGTTAATTGACTCATCTGAGACGAAAGCGTCAACAACAACCGAGATTTCTCCCTCCCCGGCCAGCGGTGAGAAGTCCCATAGTCGTACCACCTGACCGGTGACAGTCACCGTGTCATTCTCTGCCAGCACCTTCTGGCCAACCTGCAGCAGGTCCATGCCCACCACGTCCCCAACCTGCGACGGCGAATCGGCATGTCCATAGAGTGCAAAGCCAGCCATGAGCGGTTTACCGGTGATCGATACCTGACCGTCATGCCGCTCATCGATGGTCAGCGATTCATTCATGTAGCTGCGCTGATAGGACCCGGCAGACCCCGTGTAGTAGGCCACGGGCATGGTCCACTTGTCGGTTTCGGTGGCGTAGTCATAGGCCGCAACATCGCCAAAGAGGCGGATGGCATCTGCCAGGGTATAGTCCAGTCGTCGCATCTGACCCAACGAGTTGGCAGGGCACCACGAGACCACGCCGATGGTGCCATCGGCCAGCACAAAGATCAGGTCGGATAGTGGGGTCCGAGCAATGAGGTATTCACCACCCGTCCACACCGGAGCCTCAACTACTTCTTCCACAATCTCTTCCACCGGCCAAGAGATATCGGGCATCATATAAACGTCTTCTGGGGCAAAGCTCTCCCGCGTCACCACGTCGGGAGGCTCGCTGATGGTATCGCCCAAAACACCATCGGCAATGACCAACTGCTCTGGCCCCCGGAAGACATCATAGCCCTCATCTTTCAGGCGCTGCGCAAAGGCATCGAGACGGTCGGTGCCGGCCTCTACTTTGCCCGTTACGGCGCTGCGAGGAGCGGGGCCGATCTTGCAGACCTCACCATTGTACGTGAAGGCCGGGGAGTTCGGGGGGGTCTTGGCATCTGGCTTGATCCTGGCCCCATCCGGTCCAATTCCCAGGTCGAGGGCTTCGCTCCTGGAATCGACATCGCTATTGCCGCCGCCACTGGAACCGCAACCAACCAGCAACAGTGACAGACTTGCAGCCCAGATAAAGCTCATGATTCGTCTCATCGGTAGCTCCTGAAAGAATGGCACGAGGAACTCTACCATGAGTTGGCAGCCCGCTCAAGCGCGGCAGGCACCGGATTTTCCATCGACAAGCTGGTTTGCCTATGGTAGCACAGGGGATCAACGGCGAGGGGTCACGGATTCCATGTTTACCGGGCTCGTACAACGAATTGGTGCCGTGGTTGCCCAAACATCGGCAGGACCGGGCATGCACCTGTCCATCGACGTCTCCCCCCCCTTTGAAGATCTGCAAGTCGGCGAAAGCATCGCCGTAGATGGCACCTGCCTCACCGCGGTAGAACCCGACGGCGCTCGCCTGACATTGGACATCTCTCCAGAGACATTGCGCCGCACCACCCTGGGAGAGCGACGCTCTGGCGACCCGGTGAACCTGGAACGAGCGCTCCGGCTGGCGGACCGCCTTGGCGGCCACCTGGTCACGGGACACATCGACGACGTTGGCCGGGTTGCCCGAATTCAGGAGCAGGGCCCCTTTGTCGAATTGCACTTCACCGTGCCCGCGAACTTAGCCAGATACCTTGTGGAGAAGGGATCCGTGGCCGTCGATGGCATCAGCCTGACGGTGGCATCATGTAGTGCGAAAGGCTTTTCTGTCGCCTTGATTCCCGCCACCCTGAAACAGACAACCCTGGCCCGCCGGCGACCAGGGGACCGGGTCAACATTGAAACTGACCTCCTGGGCAAGTACGTGGAGAAGTTGTTGGCCGGTCGCGGCGCGCCGGCGCAAGACCGGCGCCTGACTGAGTTGCTGAGCAAGAGCGGCTTCATCAAGGAGAGCTGAGATGACGAGATGGACCTTGGCGCTGGCAGCAGTGCTCTTGATTTGGGGTTGCAGCACCACCGCGGGCCCAGACAACGATACCACGGAAACCACCGAAGACGCAGCAACGCCAGTGAAAGAGGAAATCCCCCTCGTGGTCCAGATGGACCGGTACAGCGAGGCAGACTTCCTCTCAAAAGTCGAGGCTGACCTCGAGCTCCAGACTCTCTGGACCAAGCTTCAGGGCGAAGGCCACACCTCCTTCCTGAATGCCGGGCTGACCCGGCAAGATGACGACCTGGAAGTGATCTGGGGCGAAGTGGCAGGGGCCGCCACGGGGCTGGTCCGCCATTGTGCCGGGGACGATTGCGTGCGGGCCCGCTGGACTCTGGCTGCCGGCAAAGTCACCTGGACCGGCGCAGATGGCAGCGACATCGCGCCCCGGGGAATCGGCCTACCGGTGCTCCTCAAGCAGTTGGAAGGGCACTCCTACGACAAGCCCACTCACGTCGTTGAACTGGCTCTTGACCCACCCGCCGAGCTTCCGGAGATCGACGTCAGCAAGCGGCGTTTCTACCTGCTCAACGCTTTCGGACCACTCTGGGGAGCCGGCACCATCGATGCCACCGTACTCGAAGACGTGGCCAAGGATGCCGGGGCCTTTGACTCGGTGGTCCGGCATGACTACGTCAGAGCCGACGTCGTCGATGAGACACTGCTGCACTCCCACCCCTACGACGTCCTGGTCTGGTTTGGCCAGACCGTCAGAGAGGAGGCCAAGACCAACGAGATCTGGAAGCCCGTGGGGATGACCACCAACGTTGGCCTCTTTGGCGATACTCTCTATGACCAGAAGCGCCTCGCCGACCGCATCGGTGCCAACCCGCTAAACGGTCCTGGACTCATGGTGCTGGCCGGCTGCGAGACCATGGGTGATGGCAACGGCGGTGGCACCCAGGACAAGTCGATTCCCGTGACCCTCGACAACCAGACCCGGGTGGTGGTGGGCTTCAAGCAGTGCGGCGATGCCAGGGATCTCCTCCACGCCACTCAGCTCTTCCTGAAGCACTACCTTTCCGGAGCCGACAATGCCACTCTGGGAACCGCACTGGCAGCAGCCAACAGCTACCTGACTGCGGCCAGCAGTGACCTTGAGATGACCACCTTCGCCAGTGCCAATCTGGAAAGTAGCTTCCTGCCTGACCTCAACGCCTTCTGGGATCGCTACACTGACGATGGTGCGCCGGGCGACTCCGTCTTCAACGCTTACATCCACATCGTCAACAAGTGCACCGCACACGACGGCTCCACCTACCAGGAAGACGAAGACTTCGCCTCTGCCTGGAGCAAAGAGACCACCTTCCAGGGGCCTTTCTTCAATGGCCAACGCCAGAACCCCGACAACAACGTGGACTTCAGCTTCTCCGGGGCTCTCATCGAGATCACCGAGGGCGCTCGCTTCTTCTTTGTCGTCAAAGGCTCCATGAGCCCCCGAGTGCAAGATTTGACGTTGTACGGTACGGGTGTCATTGATACTATCATGCTCGATAAGGAGAAGCCTGCTGAGTTCACCTTGCAATTCAAAGGAGATGGCAAAGCCTCTCCCTATGTCAACGAAGCGGGAGACACCTGCGAAATGCAGGATCCATTGCTGGTCTCCTCCACTGGGGAACCGGGGACCTTTAAGATTCCCGTGACCTGGCGTCAGGATACCGCCAACTAGGAGAAGTACTATGCAGACACTGGAAGGAAAACTTTCTGCCAAGGGGTTGCGCTTTGCAGTCCTGGTGGCCCGATTCAACCACTTCATCACCGACCGGCTGGTAGAAGGTGCCCTCGATGCGTTGATCCGGCACGAGGCCGACGAAGAGAGTATCACGCTGGTCCGGGCTCCCGGGGCCTTCGAACTCCCTGCGGTGGCAGTGCGCCTGGTCCAAAGCGGCAAGTTTGACGCAGTAGTCTGCCTGGGCGCCGTAATCCGGGGCGGCACACCACACTTTGACTACGTCGCCTCTGAGGTTTCCAAGGGTGTCGCACATGCCGGGCTCAACGGCACGTGCCCCGTTGCCTTTGGCGTCCTGACCTGCGATACCATTGAGCAGGCTATTGAACGGGCGGGAACCAAGGCCGGCAACAAGGGATCCGAAGCTGCCCTCGCAGCAATCGAGATGGCCAACCTCTTTCGGATACTTTAGCAACGGACGGACTGATAATGGCAAATCGACGCAGGTTACGCGAACACGCAGTGCAGATCCTCTACGGAACCGACTTCTGGGACAGCACGCCGGAACAGGCGCTGGACCAACATCACTTTCACTTCTGCGATGAACCCATCGAGGACGAGTTCCTGGTCGCCATCATCACCGGCATCGTCAATCACAAAGGGGCCATTGACGACATGATTCGCCAGTTCAGCACGAACTGGCGGCTGGAACGCATGGCCATCGTCGACCGCAATATCCTGCGCATGGCCACATTCGAGTTGCTCCACATGCGAGATATCCCCCGCAAGGTCGCCATCAACGAGGCCATTGAGGTGGCGAAGAAGTACGGCGGCGATGACTCCCCCTCCTTTATCAACGGCATTCTTGACCGCATTGCCTTAGAAATCCGCGGGCCGGAAACAGAGGAGGAACGCGCCCAGGGAGAAGCCTCCCGGAGCGCCAGCGAAGATGAAGCTGAAACCCCGACCGAGACCCAAACCGCAGCAGGAACTGACTAGCTGACAAGCCAGACCAGGAGACGAAAAGCAGGTGCCGAGAGACGAATTCACATACCGCTTCATTCCCGTCCGACTCAGGGACCTGGACGAAGAGAAAGGAGAGCTTCTTGTCGTCTCGCTCTTTGACGATGACTGTCCACCCACCGGTCTGACCGGGCTCGTTGATTGGCGGATGGATGGTTTGCTCTCCCGGATTCGGGTGATGACCGTTCGCCCGGAACTAGATAACCCTCACTTCCAGGGCATGGCGGTGGGTCCCTTCGATGCCGCCGACGGTGAGAAGCTTCTCTTCCCCGCCGGGCGCCACCTGCCCTTCGACATGATCCTCGTTCTGGGACTAGGCCCCCAAAGCCAATTCACCTCGCAACGCTATCGGGAAACCGTGACCAGGATCCTGGAAACAGCGACGGCCATGCAGGTCAAGGGAATGGCCCTGCAATTGCCAGGCTGGGCTGGAGCCGGCCTGCCCGCCCGCCGCGCCTGCGACATCTTCGTCACCGAACTCCTCGCCATGTCCCGTCGCAAGCTGACGGTCCCCCTGAACATCTGCTTCGTCGAAGAGTTGGAGTTCCAGGCAGAAATGGACGAGCGCATCATCGAGATTCTCAACCCACACGCACGACGGTAACGGACGAACAGTGGTCCCCCCAACGCCGCCTCAACGCCGCGGCCGGAACCACTTCTTGAGACCCGTAAAGATGTCGTCAACCACGTCCTCGACCATCACCTTGCCGTTATCGAAGATCTGCTCGATGCCCGAGTGAAGCACTTCGTGGACAATGTCGAGGCCCTTGGTGGAATACATCTCGACCAGCGAGGCTCGGGAACGCTCGGCCCCGCGCTCGTTGTCATAGGCCAACTCAGTGAAGAGGCCGATGGAGCGTAGCAACGCCGGCTCCACCAGCGAGCCGGTGAGCCGCAGTGCGTGCTTGGCCACGCCCACGGGAGACTTGCGGTCTTCGTTACGACGGTACTCCTTGAACTGATCCTTGTTGTCCACAAAGCACAGGTCCGCATGAACCTCGCCGTCATCGGTGCGACGAACGGTAATGAGCAGGTTGTCCGAGATCTGCCCCCAGATGCCCAGCAGGAAGATATCCCGCCCGGCGTTACGGGGCCGCAGGTCCGGCAGAAAGCCGGTATCTTTGTAGTAGCGATGAACCAGCACGAAGAACACTGTGAGCTTCTCGGCTAGCCCCGGGACGGTCTGCAACAGCGTGTTGTGAGGAGGCTGCTGCAATTCCTCCAGAGTGAAGGTCTCCTCCACCTTGCCGCGCACCCGGCTGGGAAAGTCGGCACGCTCCTGGAAGGTGTAGAACGTTCGCGGCAATGGATGGTAGGTCCAGACATTGCCCGTACCATCGGTAATGCCACCCCGCCGGACATACTGCGCCAGCGCAGCCTCCAACGCGCCGAAAAACGTATCCTGCTCGGACTCATCCATCCGAGCGACCAGACCGCGCAGGTCCCCTGGCCGGCCCTGGAGTCGGGAGAGCCGGGTATTCCGCCGCTGATGCAGCGGCACACCTGCCAACGCCAGACTCAAATCCGTGCCGACCCGGGCTGCCATCTTCAACGTGGAAACGCTGAGCAGGCCCTGGTATGGCTCAAGATCGTAGAGCGCGTAGCCATGATGGTAATCCAGTACCTGCCGCGCAATACGTCGAATGGTATCCGCATCCACGCCCAGAAATCCCCGGGTCCGCAGCTGCTCATCCATGAGCGCCGCGAACCCTTCGACAACACGGCCGTTGAGGACCAACAGGTCCTGCGTGCGCTCCTGGTCCTGATTGAAATCAGTGGCATAGTAAGTGATTTCGGCGGGCAGGAAGTTCTCGGTGCGCTGCCGCGCAAAGCTACTCATGATGGTCTGCCGGGCCATCTCCCAACCCAACTCTGGGTGGCGGCTGCCCATGGCAAAGCGCACCGTGTTACGCGCTCCCTCCGTAATG
>CALGBT010000216.1 GCA_937884235.1 uncultured Pseudomonadota bacterium | reverse complement strand
GAGTTTAGACGGGCCGAGGCCCGTCTCTACGGAGAGAACAGCCCCGGCGAGCATGGCGTACGGTAAGGTGGCAATCGTACGTTTTCAGGCGAAAAGGACGGGGTGCCTTCGTGTCGGCACCGACCGTGGGCGGACATGTATTCGCCCCACCCAAACCGGCACCACAATCCGCCTGGAACCATCTGCACCCCGCAATCCCTTTCCGACGCCATCAAAGCCCCGGCCCCCAGCAACCCGTAGAGACGCCACTTGGGGCGTCTAATCGCACCACCCGACCCAGGTCGTTACAACGTCAAACGCCTACTTCCCCTGAATCCGTTCCACCTTCGTGACCCCTTCGATCCGCTGCAAGGCCCGAAGAATCGTCTTCAGTTGGCTGATGTTCTTGATCTGCACCTGGAAGGTGTTCTCGGCTTTCTGGTCGCCGGTGCGGACGATGGCCTGGCGGATGTTTACGCCCATGCTCGAGAAGACCTGGGACATGAGCGTTAGCAGGCCTGGGGTATCCATTGACGTGATCTTCAGGGTGACGTCCCGCATGGAGTTGTCGCCCCGGTCCCAATCGACCTCGACGAGCCGGTCTTCGTCAACTACTTCTACATACTTGCAGGCCGCGGAATGGATGGTGATGCCACGCCCACGAGTGACGAAGCCGAGGATGCGCTCGCCGGGAATTGGTGAGCAGCACTTGGCATAGCGCACCATGACGTCGTCCTGCCCGCCCACCAGCACCTTGCCTTTGCCCGTGAGCCGCAGGCGCTCGAAGAAACCGGAGGCGGGCCGGGGCGGCTCTTCGCCGGGGGACTCGGTCTTGAGCCCATGGGCCTCGCGATAGAGCTCGACAATGGTCTCGGCTTCCAGCTTGCCCAGGCCAACGAGATAGAGCACCTGCTCTTCACTGGGATAACCCATCTCCTTGACCAGCTTCTCCACCTGGCCGGCCTTGGAGACTTTGTTATAGGTGATGGAGAAGCGTTTGAAGGCCTTCTCCAACAGCACCTTGCCCAGCTGCAGGTAACGGCCCCGAGCATCGGCCCGTAGCACCCGGCGAATCTTCGCCTTGGCGCGGCTCGAGCGAACGAAGCGCAGCCAATCCTGGGACGGCTTCTGACTGTTGCTGGTGATAATCTCCACCACGTCCCCATTACTGAGGGCATGGTTGAGGGGCACCATGATGTTATTGACCCGCGCCCCGGTGGTGCGCATGCCCACCTCGGAGTGAATGGAGAAGGCAAAGTCCACCGGCGTTGCGCCCTGGGGCAGGTTCTTGACATCACCCCGCGGAGTAAAGACGAAAATCTCCTCGAAGGAGAGACCCTCTTTGATGGCGCTGTACAGCTCCATGGGGTCACGCACGGTCTCGTTGAGGTCCATGAGTTCCTCAATGAGCTGCTTCAGATAGCGGATCTTCGCCTCATCCGCAGGAGAGACAACCCGGCCGTCCTTGTACTTCCAGTGGGCGGCGATGCCGCGCTCGGCCACGTCATGCATTTCCGCGGTACGGACCTGCACTTCCATGCGCTGGCCACCGGGACCGATAACCGAAGTATGGAGCGAGCGATAGCCGTTGGGCTTGGGCAGACTGACGTAGTCCCGGAAACGCCCTGGCACGGGACGCCAGAGCTGATGGACCATCCCCAGCACCTGCCAGCATTGATCCACGCTGGTCACCACGACGCGAAAGGCAACCACGTCGTAGACCTTCTCGAAGGGAACGCCCTGGCGCTCCATCTTGCGGAAGATGCTGTACTTGAACTTGTGACGCGCTTGGACCTTAGCGGTGGTCAGGCCCGCCTCCCGCACCTCCTGCTCAAGGATGCCCCGGACCAGGTCGAGGAACTTGCGCCGGGTCTTCTCCCCGGCGGCGAGCTTCGCTTCCAGATCCTTGTACGCCTCGGGATTCAGGTGTTTGAAGGCCAGGTCTTCGAGTTCGGACTTGAGCCAGTAGAGCCCCAGGCGGTTGGCGAGAGGCGCATAGATGTCCATGGTCTCGCTGGCCTTGCGGAGGGTCTGCTCCTGGCTGGTGTGGCCCAGCGTCCGCATGTTGTGCAGTCGGTCGGCCAGCTTCACCAGGATGACCCGGATATCCTTGGCCATGGCCAACAGCATCTTGCGGAAGTTCTCGGCTTGGCGCTCCTCCCGGGAGGCGAGACTCATTTTCGAGAGGTTGGTCACCCCCTGAACCACATCGGCCACCTGCACCCCGAAGAGCTCTACCAGCTCCTCGTACTGAGCATCGGTATCCTCAACGGTATCGTGGAGGAGGGCGGCGCAAACCGCACGCTCGTCCAGCCGCAGCTCGCAGACGATGCGAGCAACATGCAGGGGATGGATGATGTAGTCTTCGCCGGATTTCCGCTTCTGACCCTGGTGCTTGGCGGCAGCATAGGCGTATGCGCTCTTCACCAAGTCCAAATTGACGGTAGGATGATACTCGACTAGTGCCTGGACAATATCGTCCAGTTTGGGTGGATGCGACGGCATCACTCCCTTGCAGGCCCACCGGAAATCCGCGTGTGGTGGACCATATTCATTGATGCGGAGTATATGCTCGACGTTTTGTGCTTGCAACACCAAAACCGAATAATTTATAACTGTTCTTCGCCCGGATCCCTCGATGGTATGCCAGTCATGGATACTTTTCCGGGTACGGGCAAGGAGACTCATCAATGCACTATGACGGCATCCTCTATCGCCCCCCAAGCGAGTCACAAAGCCTGCTCATCCAGATGACCGTCGGCTGCAGCTACAATCGCTGCAGCTTCTGCGCCATGTATGACGAATCTGAGTTTCACCTGAAGCCCATCGAGAGCGTCCTCGAAGACATCGAAGAGGGAATCTCCTACCGCTTCCGCCGCGTCTTCCTCTGCGATGGCGACGCCCTCATTGCCCCCATGCCCTACCTTGAGAAGGTCATGAGCGCCATCAAAGAGAGCATGCCCACCGTGGAAAGAATCGGCATCTACGGGGACCCGCGCTCCATTCTCAAGAAGTCTGTGGAGGAGCTGCGCCGCCTGAAAGAGCTGGGCCTGGGGATTATCTACCACGGCATCGAGAGTGGCGACGAAGCGACCCTGAAAGCCATCAACAAAGGGGTCACCGTAGAAGAGACTGTGGCCGCAGGACTGCGCGTCAAAGAGGCGGGCATCCAGTATTCTGCAATCGTCCTGCTGGGCATCGCCGGGCGCACTCGCAGCCTGGAGCACGCCCGCGCCACCGCCGCCGTGCTCAACCGCATCCAGCCTGACTTCGTCGGCGTCCTCACCACCATGGTCATTGAAGACACACCGCTCTACGAGTTGGCGGAGCAGGAGAAGTTCTACATGCCTTCCCGCTTTGGCCTGGTGGAGGAACTCAAGACCATGATCGAGAACCTCGACCTGAAGAAGGGTCTGCTCACCAGCAAGCATGCATCAAATTATCTCACCGTGCGGGTCGTCTTCCCCTACGAAAAACACCAGATCATCAAGCTGTTGACCGAGGTGTTGGAGAGTCGGGACGAGGAACTGCTCAAATCGGAAACCGAAAGAGGACTCTGAAGGAGGCACCAATGGCATCAACGATTCATGTGGAAAGAAATCACACCCTCGGCCTGGAAGAGGCCAAAGTGCGTGGCCACGCGCTCCTTGAGAAGTTCCATGCCAAGCTCGCTCATCTTATCTCTGATGTCAGCTGGAATGACGACGGCACCAAGGGTACCGCTTCGGGGAAGATCTTCACGGCCACCTTCTACCTCACCGAAACCACCATCACCGTGGACATCGATCTGAAAGGCCTCGGTGCCCGCGTCATGAAAGGCCCCATCCAGGCCCAGGTTGAGAAGAGCATCGAACTGCGGTTTGGCTAGGAGTCCTCGTCAGGGAGAGGCCTGCGGGCCGCTTCGAGGAACCGTTCGGGGTCATCGCGGTAGGCCTGCCCCGGATTGTGCGCCAGATTGAAATAGAAGATCCTCGCCACCGCCGAGACCCCATCCTGCCAGCCGATTTTCTTGCCTTCGGCAAAGCTGCGATAGTGATAGGAGATGGGCACCTCGAAGATTCTGATACCCGGAATCCGCGCCACCTTGGCCGTCACTTCCGGCTCGAAGCCGAAGCGGTCCGAGACCAGCTTGATACTCTTGATGATCTCCGCCCGAAAAACCTTGTAGCAAGTCTCCATGTCAGTGAGGCGGAGGCCGGTGCATCGGTTCGAGAGCATCGTCAGGGTTCGATTACCCCAGGTGTGCCAACTGGAATTAACTCGCCGTTCGGGGGTGGCGAAGCGCGAGCCATAGACCACGTCTGCCTGCCCCGACAGAATCGGCCCCATGAGCACGGCGAAGTCGTTGGGGTCGTACTCCATGTCGGCATCCTGGATGACGATGACATCGCCGGTGGCCACGGCAAAACCGCGGCGCAGACATGCTCCCTTACCCCGGTTTTCGGGCTGCGAAAAGACCCTGATGTCTGGCTCCTCGTCCAAACGAGCCAGCACCTCTCTGGTGCCATCCCGGGAGCCATCATCAACAATGATGATCTCCTTCTTGAATGGCGCCTGCTGCACTCGACGGACCACGGCTTCAATGGTCTTCTCTTCGTTGTAGACAGGTATGATAACGCTCAATCTCACGGCGCGGCTCCCGGGTCGACGACACACCACAGTACCTGATGGTCGATGGTCAATGATGCCGCGACCCCGGGTCCTTGGCAATAGTCGAGGAGCAACTCCCCGGCGGTGTCGCTGCCGCCGGCGTACAGAAGTGTCGGCAAAATGCCGCCGGGGCGCACCTTCGGGGGCGGCTGGCCAAGCTCACTGGCATAGCGGGCAAGCACCGACGACGCGGCACCATCCCAGGGTGAGACCACAACCTTGTTCCCCAACGACAGCAACTCCCGCGCCGCCGCCTCATCAAATGTCGGCTCCAGGTAGAGCCCATTGCCGCCCGCCAACGAGCCACCGCTGCCGCCCCCCAGCACGTTTGCGTAGGCTGACGGGTGGGGCAGGTGGCGGGCATCAACAACTACGAGGTGGGCCACCACCACCGTGGCGAGCATGACGGGAGCAAACCGGGTCCACCCCGGTCCACCCGCCGCGGGCTGCCCGCCAGTCAGGGCGGCGGTACCCAGCAGCGCCGGCAGCAACGCCAGGGGGGCCAGGAGATTGAGGGGGCCCGAGTAAAGTGGCGAGCCGGCCCCGGCAGTGACGATGAGGATGGCCAGCGCCGGCCCCACCGGTAGCCACAGCAGCCGGGGCACCCGGCACCCGCCGCACCAACTCGCCCTCAGCCCCAAGGCCGCCAGCACCCACAACGAGAGGGGAGTGCGCACCAGCCAGAGGTAAAGCGTCGTCCACACTGGCGGCCCGCCATCTACGACTTCACGATAGACGGTGCCGGCAACAGCAAAGGGCGGATGGAACTGTTTGAAGGGGCCGAAAAGGTAACCAATGACTTCCTTGCCGTCCAGGGCCAGGACCTTGTAAGTGATGCCCGCCGCAACCACGAAGCAGAAGAGCACCGTGACCAGCTCCAGCCCCAGAGGGGCAACTTCCAGCTGACCATCCTTGAGGCGCGGCCGCGCCGCCAGGAAGAGGGCCAGGGTCGCCCCCATGGTCGTCCAGAACCCCAGGTGATGGACGAAGACCGCCCCGCCGCCCGCCAGTCCAGCCACGGCACAGAGCAGCAGGCGGGCCCACCAGGTTGCCCGGGTCAGGGCCACTCCCAGCACCAGAGAGGGCACCAGCAGCGCGGCCACGGCGAATCCTGCGCCGACTTCCATGAGACGCTGCAGGAACTGCGGCTGCAGGAGCAGCAAAAGGGGGGCCAGGAGGGCGGAAAACGGCCCCACCATGAAACTCGCCAGAAGATAAAGTAGAGTGGCCAGCAATCCCAGCGGGAGCGCATCCAGACTCTGCACTGCCGGTCCCGCTACTGGCTCCGCGGCATCGACGAAGTGAGCAGCCAGCCAGACCAGGGCCGGGCTCGGCGATGAGGCTAAAGAGGGGGACTTGGCTTGCGCGGCTGCGCGCTGCTCAATGCTCTCCAACAACTCGACAGCAGAGGGGCTCAGAATCCGGGAAGAACCACTGTAGAAGAGCGCCGCACCCACCGTGCCAGCGAAAACCGCCAGGGCCAGAGCCAGCACCAGCAGCCGAGTGCTGCGTCGCCCCGGTGACAGGGTCGGAAAGATGGAGCTACTGTCCACTTATCACCCCATCAAAGCAGAGATGGTTCTTGCCCCGGGCCTGCTGCGTGATGACAAATGAGAGCAGCCCGGTGCCGCTCCCAGGCAGC